>JACZKR010000162.1 GCA_014859945.1 Paracoccaceae bacterium
GCGCAGACGGCGGCGGCAGGGTTTGAGACGCTGGTTGCGACGCTGAACACCCGGCTGGGCGACCGCAGCCTGTTCGCCGGCACCGCCACCTCGGCCACCGCGCTGACCGGGGCCTCGGCTATCCTGACGGCACTGGAAGGCGTGGTGGCCGGCGCCGCCACGACCGATGAGATTGCCGCGCGCGTGTCGGACTGGTTTGACGATCCGGCAGGATTTGCGGCAACCGCCTATCAGGGTGGCCCCCCGCCCGCCGAGGTGCCCGTTGCCGAAGGCGAAAGGCTTGGCCTTGGTGTGACCGCCGCCGACCCGGCGCTGCGTGCGGCGATGAAGGGCTTGGCACTGGGCGCGCTTCTGGACCGCGGCCTGCTGGCCGGACAGCCCGAAGCGCGGCAAAGCCTGGCCGGGCTGGCGGGTGAGGGGCTGCTTGCGGCGCAGGATGGCCTGACGGGCCTGGCCTCGGGCCTTGGCGCCATCGAGGCGCGGATTGATCAGGCCGCCAGCCGCAACAGCGCCGAAAGCGCGGCGCTGGAAATCGGCCGGACCGGGCTGCTGGGCCTGGACCCCTATGAAACAGCCTCGCGCCTGCAGAATGCCGAAAAGCAGATGGACCTGCTTTACGCACTGACCTCACGCCTGTCGCGCCTCAGCCTTGTGGAGTATCTGAGATGATCCGCCTGATTGCCGCCCTGCTGCTTCTGGCCCTGCCCGCCGCGGCCGGCCCCGTGCGGATCAAGGACCTCGTCGAATTCGACGGGGTGCGCGGCAACGATCTGGTGGGTTACGGCCTTGTCGTCGGGCTGAACGGCACCGGCGACGGGCTGCGCAACGCACCTTTCACCGAAGAGATGATGGCCAACCTGCTTGAACGGCTGGGGGTCAATGTCACGGGTGAGGATTTGCGGCCGAAGAACGTGGCGGCGGTCTTCGTCACCGCCACCCTGCCGCCCTTTGCCCGCGCGGGCGGTCAGATCGACGTGACGGTCTCGGCCATCGGCGACGCCAAAAGCCTGCTGGGCGGCACGCTGGTGATGACGCCGCTGAACGGGGCCGACGGGCAGATCTACGCCGTGGCGCAGGGCACGGTGATCGCCGGCGGCATCAGCGCCGAGGGCGAGGCGGCGCGGGTGGTGCAAGGCGTGCCGACGGCGGGGTCGATCCCCTCGGGCGCGCGCGTGGAACGCGAGGTGGATTTCGACTTTGCCGGCCTGCAAGAGCTGCGTCTGGCGCTGCGCAGCCCCGATTTCACCACGGCGGCGCGGATTGAAACCGCGATCAACCGCGAGCTGGGCCGGGGGGCGGCGCTGATGCTCGATTCGGGCACGGTGGCCCTGCGGCTGGGATCGGCCGGCGCCTCACCCGCCCATGTGCTGGCCCGGATCGAGAACCTGCCGGTCGAACCGCAGACCCGCGCGCGCGTGGTTGTCGATCAGCGATCGGGCACCATCGTGATGGGAGAGAACGTGCGCATCAGCCGTGTCGCGGTGGCGCAGGGCAACCTGACCCTGCGGATCGAGGAAAGCGCGGCCGTGATCCAGCCCAACCCCTTTGCCGAGGGCGAAACCGTGGTGGTGCCGCAAAGCTCGGTCGATCTGCAGACCGAACCGGGCACCGGCCTGGCCGAGGTGACGGGGGGCGCCACCCTGTCCGAGGTGGTGGCGGGGCTGAACGCGCTGGGGGTGGCCCCGCATGACATGATCGACATCCTGAAAAGCATCAACGCCGCCGGGGCGCTGCATGCCGAATTCGTGGTGAACTGAGGGCGCAGCTACATGTAGCTGCGCACCAGCGCCCCCGAGATCAGCGCCCAGCCATCGGCCACCACGAAGAAGGCCAGCTTGAACGGCAGCGAGACGACGGCGGGCGAGACCATCATCATCCCCATCGACATCAGCACTGCCGAGGTCACCAGGTCGATGATCAGGAAAGGCAGATAGATCAGAAACCCGATCTCGAAGGCGCGCTGGATTTCCGACAGGATGAAGGACGGCACCAGAAGCGACAGCGGCGCGTCGGCAGCGGCGACCGCCGGCCCGGGGCGCAGGTTGGCAAGGGCGGCGAAAGTGTCGGCGTCCAGCCGCGCCGCCATGAAACCGCGGAAGGGGGCAATGGCAGCGGGAATGGCCTCTTCCACCGGCAGGACGCCACGGCTGAGCGGCTCGATCCCCTGAACCCAGGCCTCGGTCAGCACCGGGTCCATCACGAACCAGGTCAGGAACAGCGCCAGACTGACGATCAGCATGTTGGGCGGCGACTGCTGCAGCCCGATGGCCTGCCGCAGGATCGACAGCACTGTGACGATGAAGGGGAAACAGGTGATCATCACCGCCAGCCCCGGCACCAGACCCAGAAGCGTGATCAGCAGCAGCAGCTGCACCGACCGCGCGGCAAGCGAGCCGTCGGCGCCAAGATCAATGCTGATGCCCTGCGCAAGCGCCGGCCCGGCCAGCAGCACGGCCGCCGCGGCCAGCGCCAGCAGGCGGATCACAACCCGCCCCGCAGATTTGCGACCTCGGTCAGGCGCACGGCCAGCTGGCCGGCGGCTTCGCCCTCCATCTCCTGCAGCTCACCGCGGGCGATCAGGCGGTCACCGATGTAAAGCTCAACCGGGTCATCGACCCGGCGGTCCAGGGGCAGAACGGCATCGCGCCCCAGCCGCAGCAGATCGCGGACCAGCGGCCGGGCGCGGCCGACCGAGATCGTGACCTCGATCGGAACATGCGCGAAGGGGTTGTGTTCGGGGCTGTCATCCATGTCGGCCTCCTGTGCCGTGAAGGGTGAAATAGTCGCGCACCGCGGCAAGGATGGCGGCGATGGCCTGATCAAGGTCGATCCGCGTTTCGGTTTCGGCGAAGCGCAGATAGACTTGGCCCTCGCCCAGACTGGCCTCTTCCTCGATCTGAAGCGGCAGGCCCGCGTTGGCGGCCAAAACCGCCTCGACCGCCGGCCGCGCCGCCGGGTTCAGGACCAGCCGCATCGGCGCGCCAAGAGCTTCGGCGGCAAGGGGGCGGATGGTTTCGGCCACCATCTGGCCCAGCGTTTCCCGCGCCAGCCGGGGCAGCAGCCGCGCGGCGAGTTCCTTCACCAAGGGCTCAAGTGCGCCCAGCATGTGATCGCGCGCCTCATGATAGGTGAAGGCCAGGGTCTGCAGGTTGCGGGCCAGATCGCTGCGCAGCCGCGCGGCTTCTTCGTTTTGCGCGGCGACGGCGTCTTCCCAGCCGGCGGTGTAGCCTTCTTCGTAAGAGGCCAGGCGCGCCTCTTCGAAATGGCCGGTATCGGTGACCACGACGGCGGGTTTTGCCACATCCTCGGCGGTTTCAAAGACCTCAAGCCGCAGCGCCATCAGCCCCGCTCCTCTTCAAGCTCCATCCAGCCGCGCAGGATCTCGACCGATTCCGCCTGCCGCTCCGCGATCAGGCGGCGCAGCCGGGTGACGGGATCGTCGGGCGGGTCGTCGGCCGCCTCGTCCTCGATCACGCCGGTCAGCGCGGGAAGGGTGTCGGCGGCCAGGCCCGGCAGCGCCAGCGGCACC
>JACZKR010000163.1 GCA_014859945.1 Paracoccaceae bacterium
CAGCCGCGGCGGGCGAAACCGGCCAGGATGCGGCTCATCTGCCCTTCATCAATCCCCAGCGCCTGAGACAGGGCGCGGGCGCGGACCGGCTGATCGCTGTCCAGATCGTGCAGCACCCGCACCTCGGCCATGCCAAGGCCGCTGCCCAGGTAGCTTTTCGACAGCAGCCCCAACCGCCCGGTATAGGCGCGGCTGAAGGCGCGGATCTGGTCGATATCGTCCATGGAACCTCCGGTCGGGGCAGGTTGGGCGCAATGCTTGATTCTGTCAAGTATTGCGGACTTGCAGCCGCCCCGCCAAAGTTCTACCCGCAGCGGGCAAAGACACGGAGCGCGCCATGGGCATCGACAAGCAAAGCGACATTGCTGCCAACCTGCAGATCGGCCCGACCGATCAGGGCATGGTGCGGATTTATGTCGAGGCCGAGGGTGGCGTTGAACTGCCGCTGGATTTCGACCCCGAAGAGGCCGAGGAAATCGCCGAAGAACTGCGCGCCGCCGCCGAGGCCGCGCGTGAGATGTCGGGCGGCGGCAAGCCGAAGAAGCGCCGCTAGGCCGCTAGGGCGTGACCAGCGCCGCCACCCCGGGGTCGCGGTAGGCCTGCAGCCGGCTGGCGGCGTGGCGGGCGAATTTCTGCACCATCACCTTGCGCCGCGCGCCGGGCAGGGGCGTTTCGGGCCCCATGCGCAGGATTTCCGCGTCATAGGCATCGGCCAGAATCAGGCCGGTGCCTTCGGGCAAGAGGGCGGTCGGAAAATCGCCGTCCACCGCCCAGAAGAAGCGGTCGCACCATTCCAGATAGCCCTGCCACTTGCGGTCCGCCCGGAAATCGGCGCGGCCCGACTTGCACTCGATCACCCAGACCTCGCCCTTCGGCCCCAGCGCCAGCAGATCGACCCGCAGCCCCGGCGCCGGCACGAATTCTTCGACCGAGACGAAATCGAACTGCCGCAGCGCCCGCGCCACCCCGCGCGCCAGCCGCTGGCCGGGCATCGGCGGCAGCGATTCGGACAAAGGGGGGGCAGGTATCTGAGTCATGGAAAGATCATGAACCAAAGGTGAACATCCTGCAAGGCGCTGCGCGGGGGGCGGTTGGTGCTTGCCGGCCGGACAGGCGCCGGGCAGACAGGCGGCTGACCGCAGTTCTGGCACGCCATGACGGATATCACCCTTCGCCCCTACCGGCCCGAAGACCGCGCCGCCTGTCTGGCGCTGTTTGACGGCAATGTGCCGCGCTACTTCGCCCCCGATGAACGCGCCGGGTTCTGCCGCTTTCTGGATGAACTGCCCGAGACCGGCTGGCCCTATCTGGTGCTGGAAGAGGCGGGACAGGTGGTGGCCTGCGGCGGGCTGATCGCCGATGAAGGCGGGCGGCAGGTCTCGCTCAGCTGGGGGATGGTGGTGCGCAGCCGCCACCGCGGCGGGCTGGGCCGGCGCCTGACGCTGGCGCGGCTGGATCAGGCCCGCGCCATGCCCGGCATCGGCCGCGTGGTGATTGAAACCAGCCAGCACACCCGGGGCTTCTACGAAGGGCTGGGGTTCCGGCTGACGGCACTCACACCCGACGGGTTCGGGCCGGGGATCGACCGCTGCGACATGGTCCTGACGCTGGACTGACCGAAGGAATCCTTGCAGCGCCGGCGGGCAGCCCCTATCTCGGGAAGTGGCGGGTGCTGCTCTTCGCGTGTGAGGCAACTTTTCCAGTGGCCGATAAGCAAGCGAACGGGGGCTGGCTCTGGCAGGATCCTGGTCCTGCTACCTGGCGCCCACCTGAGACCTCTGGCTCTCGGGAAAACCAAGCCGTCCACGGTCGCTGCGGGCCCGCCACCCATTCCCCGACGGAAGAGGGGGCAGGTTTCCCTGCCCCCTCCGGTCTTAGAAGCCGACCACCAGCGAGACGCCCAGCTTGTTGTCGGCGCGGATGTCGCGGCTGTCGTTGTATTCCGTCAGATAGCTGACACGGGTCGAGAAGGTGTCGGTCATCCGGTAGTTCAGGCCCAGATCGTTGTTGATCCGCAGCGCCGCATCCGAAGACAGGATGTCGGTGTCATTGGTCATGAACAGATCGGGGCTGAAGGCGTGGAACACCCGCGACGAGGCGATGACGGCGCTTTCCGTGGTGCTGTCGCCGATGCCGTCCTCAAGATAGCTGACGCCCACACCCGCCTGCACGCGCCAGGTGGTTTCGGGGGTGTTGATGATGCGCCAGCCGGGGCCCACGCCGATGAAGGCGTCGGTCTTCACGTCGCCCGCGGCCGAGGCAAGGCCATCGGTTTCCACCCGGCCCAGAACGAAGCCGTAGAAGCGGTCGTTGAAGTAGTAGTTCGCGTCATAGACGCCGAACACGTCTTCCTTCGTCGAGGCCCCGCCGGATTCCGCATAGTCCAGAACCACGCCGATCGTCTGCACGAAGTTGCCGCTGTTGTGGCGCAGGCGGGCGCCCAGGCTCAGTTCCTGCGACTCGTTGTTGCCGGTCTTGCCCGAATAGCCAAGCGAGGCCGAGCCCGACAGGCCCGGGCGATACTCGGGGTTGCCATAGCGCGCGGCGTCTTCCGAGCGGGCCAGATCGTCGGCCACCGCCTCGTCGATATCGTCGATGCGGTCGTTCAGGGCGTCGGTCCCGGTCAGGGTGGTCTGACCGAAGGCGGCACCGCCGGCGAGGGTCAGGGCAAGGGTCGAGACGCCGAAAAGGCGGAAGGTCTTGGTCATGGCAGTCGTCCTTTCAGGTACACACTGGAACAGGCCGGCGGGCATCTGCCTCGCCGCCCGGTAGCAGTTGGGCTGTCGGACCAGGGGTTCAAGGAAGGCCGGAAAAAGCGGCGGTCAGGCGCCAAAACCGCGCCGGACCGCCGGCAAAACCTTGCCGGTCAAGGGTTTGGCCGGCGCGATGACGTGGGGTCATCCGCCGGGTGGGTCATTTGGGCATCGCCCTAGCGGCGGGGCTGCGCCGTGGCACGCACGCGCACCGGAACCGCTGCGCCGCGGGTCACCGGGGCGCGGGTGCCGCCTTTTGGGCCTTCGGGCGGCTCGGCCAGTTTCATCACCGCGATGGCGAACTGCACCCCGGCAAAGATGATGCCGTTGAAGACAAAAAGCATGGCGGCCGCAATCAGCCCGGCGTCCGACCCCAGGATCAGCCCGCGCAGCCCGGCCACGTTCAGCCAGATCAGCAGGGCCAGAAAGGCGGCCGACAGGGCAAAACCGATGGCGACCGAACGGATGTAAAGGGCGATGAGCTTGGGCATGGGCACCTCTGCTTTCGCGCCCATGCTATCACGCGGCCGCCCGGGTTAAAGCGCGCTGTTGCCGCAGGCCGCTTACGGCGCCGGGCGGCGGAAGATCAGCACATGGCCCCCGCCCGAGAGGTGCAGCTCGGCTTCGGAATGCGTCAGCCGGTCCACGGCCTGCAGCGCGGTGAAATAGTCGCCCTCAAGCTTCAGCTCGTCGCAGGCCATCCGGGTTGATCCGATGGCGCCGGGGCGGAATTCGGGCAGGGTGCCGGTGACCTGCCCGAAATAGCGGTTGCAGGGCGCCTGACCGGCCAGCTTGCCCGCCTCTTCAAGCCGCAGGGTGGCGCGGGCGGTAAAGTCGGCACCGTCCAGGCTGACCAGCGTCCAGTCGGTCATCATCAGCCCGGCGGTGTCTTCGGCCTGTGCCGGCGCCGCCGCAAGGGCAAGGGGAAGAAGGGCCGAAGCCAGTCGCGCGAAAGAAGCCAAGTCTGAACCTCCACGGTCTTTGCGCCCGGCGGGGCGATGGCGGGGGCCGGGCCTTGCGCCAAGCTTGATCGCGCGCCGCTTACGGTGCAACCCTTGTTTCGCCGGCACCCCGCCGGCGAACCCGTTTCGCGGAGGCAAGCCAGCAATGCGCCGACTAATGGCCCGGTCCCCGCTGACCAGTTCCGCCGTTCTGGCGGCGCTGGTGCTGGGGGTCGCGGCGCATCAGTTCTGGCTGTCGGCCACCGGTCCGCTCAGCGCGTGGAAGGGCGGCGGGTTCGGCATGTACACCACGCCCCATATCAACGCGCGCGCGGTCTGGCTGCATCTGCCCGGCGGGCAGGCCATCCGCCTGCATCCGCCGACCGCCGCCACGCTGGACTGGATCGACAGTTCGGCGCCGGCGGGGGCGGCCCATCTGGCGGCGCTTCTGCACGCGGCCGAGGTGATGCGCACCAATCCGACGGCTGAAAATGCCTCGGCCCTGCTGCGGCAGGCGGCGGTGGTGAAATGGCCGGGGG
>JACZKR010000164.1 GCA_014859945.1 Paracoccaceae bacterium
TTCCTGCGCCGGACGCTGGAGGGCGGTATCCCGATGCCCGCCCCGCGCGCGCATCTGCGCTATTCCAACCAGACCAACACCAACGGCATCTGGCTGGGCCATGGCGGTTATGGCGGACAATATCTGGTCGCGAGCCCCGCCACCGGCCGCGTGGCCTGCTTCCTGTCGGTGCTGCAGGACGAAGACGGCTATGACACCGCCTATTACCCGCCGATCATCGCCATGCTGGCCGATATCTGCGCGGGCGGCTGAAAAACCGCTTCCCTCGCGCCGCGCGGGCGGCTAAACGGGCGGCATGATCACCTCGGCCGCCCTTATCATCCGACGCCGACGCGCCTGACCTTCGGCGCTGATCACGCTTGGCCGCATGGCCGCCCCCTTCCATTGTTGACCTTTCTGCCCGGCCTTGGCACTTCTTGGCCTTCCCTGAAGGAACCACCTCATGATTTCTGCCGTTCTGCCCACCTACAACCGCGCGCCCATGGCTTTCGTGCAGGGCGAGGGAAGCTGGCTTACCGCCGAGGATGGCACGCGATACCTTGACCTCGGTTCGGGCATCGCGGTGAACGCGCTGGGCCATGCCAATCCGGCACTGGTCCAGACGCTGACCGAACAGGCGCAGAAGCTGTGGCATGTCTCGAACGTCTATCGCATCCCGGAACAAGAGGCGCTGGCGCAGCTTCTGGTCGATACGACCTTTGCCGATACCGTCTTCTTCACCAATTCGGGCACCGAGACCGCCGAACTGGCGATCAAGATGGCGCGCAAGTATCATTACGACAAAGGCCAGCCGCGCGAGGAATTCCTTGCCTTTGAAGGTGCGTTCCACGGCCGCTCGACCGGGGCCATCGCTCTGGCGGGGTCCGAGAAGATGACCAAGGGCTACGGGCCGCTGATGCCCGGTTTCCGCCAGTTGCCCTTCGGCGATCTTGAGGCGCTGAAAGCCGCGATCAGCGACAAGACCTGCGCCGTCATCGTCGAACCGATTCAGGGCGAGGGTGGCATCCGTGCCCTGTCCGATGCCTTCCTGCGTGAGATGCGGGCGCTTTGCGATGCCCATGGCGCGCTTCTGATCTTTGATGAGGTGCAATGCGGCATGGGCCGGACGGGCCGGCTTTTCGCCCATGAATGGGCCGGCGTCGCACCCGATATCATGATGGTCGCCAAGGGCATCGGCGGCGGCTTCCCTCTGGGCGCGGTGCTGGCCAGCGAACAGGCCGCCTCGGGCATGGTCGCGGGCACCCACGGATCGACCTATGGCGGCAACCCGCTGGGCTGCGCTGTGGGGGCGAAGGTGGTGCAGATCATTTCGGACCCGGCCTTCCTGGCCGAGGTCAGCCGCAAGGGCGCGCTCTTGCGTCAGGGGCTTGAGGGGCTGGTGGCCTCGCATCCCGCGGTCTTCGCAGAGGTCCGGGGTCAGGGCCTGATGCTGGGGCTGAAATGCGTCGTGACCAACACCGATGTGGTGAAGGAGGGTTACGGCCAGCATCTTTTGACCGTGGCCGCCGCCGACAATGCCATCCGCATCCTGCCGGCGCTGAACATTCCCGACGAAGACATCGCCGAGGCGCTGAAGCGCCTTGATGCTGTCGCCGCGGCGCTGGAGGCCGCATGACGGCGGCAACCGAAGCGGCGCACAGATGCCGGCGACGAGAGGTGCAGCCTTCCCCCTGATTGCACCTTTTGAAATACTCCACGGGGGTCCGGGGGTGCGAAACCCCCGGCGCCGCCCGCCATGCGAAAGACCGCCCGGAATGAAGCACTTCCTTGATATCCACACCACCCCCGCCGACGAGTTGCGGGGCATGATCGACAAGGCCCATGCCATGAAGACGGCGCGCGCCGGCCGCCCCAAAGGCGCGCCCGACGACGACCAGCCGCTGAAGGGCCATATGGTCGCGCTGATCTTCGAAAAACCCTCGACCCGGACCCGCGTGTCCTTCGATGTCGGCGTGCGCCAGATGGGCGGCGAGACCATGGTGCTGTCGGGCAAGGAAATGCAGCTGGGCCATGGCGAGACGATTGCCGATACCGCCCGCGTCCTGTCGCGCTATGTCGATCTGATCATGATCCGCACCTTCGAAGAGCAGACGCTTCTGGAAATGGCCGAACATGCGACGGTGCCGGTGATCAACGGGCTGACCAACCGCACCCATCCCTGCCAGATCATGGCCGATGTGATGACCTATGAGGAACACCGCGGCCCCATCGCCGGGCGCAAGGTGGTTTGGGCGGGCGACGGCAACAATGTCTGCGCCTCGTTCCTGCATGCCGCCGGGCAGTTCGGTTTCGATTTCACCTTCACCGGCCCGCCGACGCTGGACCCGGAACCCGAATTCGTGGGCTTTGCCCGCGAGAAGGGATCGAAGGTCTTCATCGAACGCGATCCGTTCAAGGCGGTGGCGGGGGCCGATCTGGTGGTCACCGATACCTGGGTGTCGATGCATGACCCGGAATCGGCCAAGGAACGCCGCCACAACCAGCTGCGCCCCTATCAGGTGAACGAGGCGCTGATGGAAATGGCTAAGGCGGACAGCCTGTTCATGCATTGCCTGCCCGCCCATCGCAACGATGAGGCGACCAGCGCGGTGATGGACGGCCCGCATTCGGTGATCTTTGACGAGGCCGAGAACCGGCTTCACGCCCAAAAGGCCGTGATGCGCTGGTGTCTGGGGGTCTGAGGGGCCTTGCGGGCGGGCGGCATCGGGTGCTTGATGCCGCCAACGCAACAGGAGACCCGCGATGCAATCCCCCGTTCCCTTCTTCGTCCATTCGCTGACCGCGATGTCGAAGATCCTCGACAAGGCCGAAGCCTATGCCGAGGCGAAAAAGCTCAAGCCCGAGGTGCTGCCGCAGCTGCGCATCATCGCCGACATGTTCCCGCTGGCGCGGCAGATCATGATCGCGACCGATCATGCCAAGGGCGCCCCGGCGCGGCTTTCGGGCACCGAAGTGCCGTCCTTCGCCGATACCGAAACCACTCTGGCCGAGCTGAAAGAGCGGATCGCCAGGACCATCGCCTTCATCCAGACCATCCCCGACAGCGCCTTTGAGGGGGCCGAGGGCAAGACCATCACCGTCAAGGCCGGCCCGCGTGAGCTGACCTTCCCGGCGGTGCAGTATCTTTACGGCTATGCGCTGCCGAATTTCTATTTCCACCTGACGACGGCCTACAACATCCTGCGGTCGAACGGGGTCGAGATCGGCAAGGTCGATTTCCTCGGGGGCTGAACGATGCCGACCGCACTTCTGGTCATCGACATGCAGGAAGGGATGGCGGTCCGCACAAGGTCGGGCCGCCCCCGCGCCAATCCGCAGGCCGAAGCTCATGTGGCAAGCCTCTTGGCGCTGTTCCGCGACCGGGGGCTGCCGGTGATCCATGTGCATCACGACGACCCCGATCCGGCCGCCCCCTTCCGCAAGGGCCTGCCGGAAGGCGAGCCGATGGACTGCGCCCGCCCGGTTTCGGGCGAGGCGGTGTTCTGGAAATCGGGGTCATCGGCCTTTGCGGGCACCGGGCTTGAGGCGCATTTGCGGACGCAGGGCATCGGGCGGCTGGTGCTGGTGGGGGCGGTCGCGGCGTTCTGCGTCACCTCGACCTGCCGGGCGGCCTCGGATCTGGGGTTTCAGGTGGTGCTGCCCGGCGATGCGCTGATCGGGTTCGACATTCCGGCCCATGACGGCGGGCGGATCGACGCCGAAACGGTGCTGCGGGTGACGCTGTCGCTTCTGGGCGCCGATTTCGCCCGGCTGGTGACCTCTGGTCAGGTGGCGGGGCTGGTCTGAGGCCCGGCGGGGTGGTGCAGTTCATCGGCCCGCGCCGCCCGGCCCGCCAGCAGCGCAACCACAACCAGCAGCACGGCAACCGCACCATAGGTCAGCCGGAAGCCCAGATGGTCGGCCACATATCCGATCGAAGCCGGGGCCATCAGGATGCCGGTGTAACCAACCATGGTCACGATGGAAAGCGCCTGACCCGGGGGCAGGCCGGGGTGGTTGCCGGCGGCCGAAAACAGGATCGGCACCATGTTGGCCACGCCCAGCCCGGCAAAGGCAAAGCTGGCGATGGCAGCGGCATCGGTGGGGGCAAGCGCCCCGCCCATCAGCCCGGCCGCGCCGATCAAGCCCGAGACGCGCAGCGTCAACACGGCGCCGAAGCGATTGCGCACGCCATCACCCAGAAAACGCACGACTGCCATCGTCCCGGCAAAGAAGGCGAAGGCCAGACCCGACCGGAAGAGGTCGGCATCCAGTTCCTTGGCAAGGTAAAGCGCGGCCCAGTCCAGCACCGCGCCTTCAGGCACCATCGAGAACAGCGCCATGAAGCCCAGCAGCCACAACCCGGCGTCGCGCGGCAACAGCCGGCCGCGCGGGGCGGCGGCGCCGGCCACCGGGGCGGCGGGCGGATCGGGCAAGAGGAAGGGCATGGCGCCAAAGACCAACACCGCCGCCACGGCCGCGGCGGCCAGCGCCTGCATCTCGGCGCCGGCCTGAGCAATCACCCAGGCCCCGGCCGAACCGCCGACAAAACCGCCCAGGCTCCAGAACCCGTGCGAGGAAGACATGATCGCCCGGCCCAGATGCCGCTCGATCACGACGGCCTGCGAGTTCATCGCCACATCCATGAAGCCGGCCAGCGCGCCAAACAGCGTCATGGCCAGCGTGGTCAGTGGCAGGCTTTGCGAAAAGACCACGGCCGGAATGACCGGGATCACCGACAGGGAAAATACCCACAACACCTTGCGCGAGCCGAAGCGCGCAATCAGCCGGCCCGCAAACAGCATGGCGCCGACCGCCCCCACGCCAAGACCCAGGATCATCAGGCCCAGAGTGGTTTCCGAAATGCCCAGCCGCGGCAGGATCAGCGGAATCTGCGGCGCCCAGGCCCCCATGGTAAAGCCGTTCGCGGCAAACATCGCCGCCACCGCCCAGCGTGCCCGCCGTGCCTCTGCCTGAAATCCGCTGGTCATGAATGCCGTCCCGAAACCGCTTGCGTTAGCGCAAACTCCTTAGCCTTTCGCCGGAACGGCGGGAAGGTGGCGGCACTGCACCTTTTGTTGCGATTGTTTCAGCCGCGCCGGATGCGCCATTCGGTGATCTGGCGCAGACCCGCGCCGGGCGCCAGACGGATCGGCGGAAAGCCCGGCTTGTTTGGCGCATCGGGCCAGCCCTGGGTTTCGATGGCGATGCCCTCATAGGCGGTCTGCCCCGGCCGCACGGCGCCGCGCCCGTCATAGACCTGAACGCCGGGTTCGGTCGTGGCGACCTCAAGCCCCAGCCCGGATGTGCCGGTCAGCCACAGCACGGGGCGCAGCGGCACCTGCGCGTTCGACAGGCAGAAGCAGTTGTCGAGCGGCGGTTCCCCCGGGGCGATCGCGCGCGCCTGACGGAAATCATGGGGCGTGCCGGCCACGGGCAGAATCTCACCCGTCGGCACAAAATCATCATCGGTGGGAAGCACCGCCTCGGCCGCGATCTTCAGGCTGTGGCCCGTCCACTGGCCTGTGCCGTCCATGTTCCAGTAGCTGTGATTCGTGGCGTTGAAGAGGGTGTGCGTATCGGTTTCGGCCAGCAATTCCAGCCGCAGCGTGGCGGGGGCGGTCACGCTGAACCGCGCGGTCAGCCGGCGGTTGCCCGGAAAGCCGCCCTGACCGTCGGGCATGTCCAGCGCAAGGATGGCATGATCGGCGCCGGTATCCACGATGTCCCAGACCTGGGCGTGGCTGCCGGTGGCGCCGGAATGCAGGCAATGGCGGCCGTTGAAGTTGACCTCAAGCTGCAACTCGCGCCCGTCCAAGGGCGCGCGGGCATTGGTCAGCCGGTTGACCACCGGGGCCACGATGGCACCGTGATAGAGAAGTGCGCCTTCGTAATCCGCCAGATGGTCCGAGCCGTGGGTCAGGTCGTGGCCCACGCCCTTCAGCCGCACCGATTGCAGGATGGCGCCCAGCGTCAGGACCGATACCGTCATGTCGCCGGCGCCGAAGGTGATCTTCTGCACCTTGCGGCCCGCCGCCGTGGTTCCGAATTCTGCAACCTCTGCCATTCCGTCCTCCCGTGATCGGCAGGCACAGTCCGGCAGAGGCGGGCCTGCGTCAACCCTTCAGACAGTCGGCCAGCGTGCCGGTCAGGCTGCGCAGCAGCGCCTCATAGGCGCCCGGCCCCGGTTCCAGCGTGGAGCCCACCGGGTCCAGCACCCCGCCGATGCGGGCATCGCCGGCGATCTGGGTCATCAGGGCGGGGTCATGCTGGGCTTCGGGGAAAAGGCAGGTTATGCCGCCGGCCGCGATGCGGTCCTTCAGTTCGGTCAGATGCGCGGCGCCGGGGCTTGACGCATCGCCAAGCGCCACCGCGCCGGCATATTCCAGCCCGTAATGGCCGGCCAGATAGCCATAGGCATCATGGAAGGTGATGAAGGGCTGCTCTGCCAGCGGGGCAAGCTGGGCGGCCATCTCGGCATCCAGCGCCGCCAGCCGGGTTGCGGCGGCTTCGGCATTGCCGGTGTAGGTCGCGGCATGTTCGGGATCAAGCCGGCCAAGCTCGGCCGCGATCAGGCCCAGCCACAGGCGGCCGTTACCCGGGTCAAGCCAGGCGTGGGGGTCAAGCCCGGTGTGGCTGTGGCCGTGTTCGTCGTGGTCATGGTCCGGGCCTTCGGCGGCGTGGTCGTGGTCATGCTCCTCGGCGGCATGTTCTTCATGGTCATGCGCGTCGTGGTCGTGCCCGGTTTCTTCGGCGACCTCATGATCATGGGTCGCCGCGCCGAAATCTTGCCGGTAGGTGCCGGCGGCGGCCAGAAGGCCCAGACGCCCGGCCTCGCTGCTTTCCAGCGCGCGGTCCAGCCAGGGCGTCAGTTCCGGCCCGATCCAGACCACCAGCCCGGCATCGGAAATTGCGCCCATCTGGCTGGGCTTCAGCGCGAAGTCATGTTCATCCGCGCCCTTCTCCAGCAACAGTTCCGGTGTGCCCAGATCGCCCATCACCTGCGCGACCAGCGCGTGAACGGGCGGAATATCGGTGACCACGCGCGGCACTTCGGCAAAGGCGGGCAGGGCGATCAGGCTGGCAAGGGCGGTCGATATGGTATAACGCATCATCAGGTCTTTCGTGCTGCTGGGCCGAGACCTATATGTAACTTTATAACATTGCAAGAGCGCACATGCCCGACCATGCCGATCATGGCTGCCCCGGTTGCGAAAGCCCCGATCTGGCCTTCGCGCGGCATGACCATGCCCATTGTTCCGCCGATGCCCTGTCGCGGGCCGAGGCGCTGGCCGCCGAGCGCGGGTTGCGCCTGACGCCGGTGCGGCGGCGGGTGCTGGAGATCCTTCTGGAAGAGCATCGGGCGATGGGCGCCTATGACGTGTTGAACCGGCTGGCGGCCGAGGGCTTCGGCAACCAGCCGCCGGTGGCCTATCGCGCGCTGGATTTTCTGGAAGAACAGGGGCTTGCCCACCGCATCCGCCGGCTGAACGCCTTTACCGCCTGCGTCCACCCCGGCGAGGCGCATGCGCCGGCCTTTCTGATCTGCCGCGCCTGCAACCGCGTGGCCGAGGCCCCGGCCGAGGGGCTGCGCGCGGCGCTGGATCAGGCGGGGGCGGCGCTGGGCTTTGCCGTCGAAGGATCGTCGATTGAGGCGGTGGGCCTGTGCCCCCAATGCGCCGGAGCCGCCGCATGAGCCTGATTTCGGCCGAGAATCTGGTGGTCCGCTTTGGCGGGACCGAGGCGCTGTCGGGCGTATCGCTGGCCATCGAGCCGGGCGAGATTGTGACCATCCTTGGCCCCAACGGTTCGGGCAAATCGACGCTGCTGCGCGCGCTTCTGGGCATCGTGAAGCCATCCGCCGGTCGCGTCACCCGGGCGCCGGGCCTGCGCATCGGCTATGTGCCGCAGAAGCTGGCGGTTGACCGGGCGATGCCGATGACGGCGCGGCGCTTTCTGTCGCTGCCGGTGGCGGTGGGCGATGCCGGGGCCGAGGCGGCGCTGGCGC
>JACZKR010000165.1 GCA_014859945.1 Paracoccaceae bacterium
CCCACAGGCCGGCGCCTGCACCGGACCTGCTAGCCGGCCCCCCGCATCGCCCAGACCAGACCGCGCCGCATCATCTCACGCGCGGGGCCTTCGGCGAACAGCGCCGCCCGGTGGCCCAGCGCGTTGTAATAGACCCGCCCGGCGCCCCAGAACTTGGTGAAGACCACCGGCATTTCCACCGGGCCGTTCGGCAGGTGGTGCCCGCCGGCCACCGGGAAATCGGTGACGGCATGCACCTTCACCGCCGGGTCGATGTGCAGGTAATACTGCTCGGTCACCACCTCGAAATCCGGCAGACCGGCAACCAGCGGATCGTCTGACACCACCCGCACCCAGTGGCGCACCCCGTCATCGCCCGGATGGGCCACCCATTGCGCGCCGGTCATGAACTGCCACAGCGGGTTGTCGCGGAAGGCATCGCACATCCCGCCATGACAGCCGGCCAGCCCCGTGCCCGCCGCCACCGCCTCGGAAACCGCCGCCGTGCGTTCCTTCGACAGCGTGCCCATGGTCCAGATCGGCACGATCAGGTCAAACCCCGCCAGCCGTGTGGCATCGTCGAAGGCAGCCAGCGAATCCGAAACCTCAACCCCCGCCCCGCCCGAGGTCAGAAGGCCCGCCATGACGGCGGCCATGCGGTCGGGCTCATGCCCCTCCCATCCGCCGTGAACGATCAGTGCGCGCGCCATGGCCTAGAACCTCTGCGGATCGGCGGGGCGGTTCTGCACCACGCCTTCGATCGCTGCCATCAGATCGGGCGGCATCGCCGCCTTGCGGTCAAGCGCCTTGAGGTTGTCGTGCAGCTGCGACAGGCGCGAGGCGCCCAGAATCACGGTCGAGACGCGAGGGTTCTGCAGGCACCACAACAGCGCCATGTGATGCAGGGGCATCCCCGCCTGACCGGCCAGCTTCGCCAGCCCCTTCACCTTTTCCACCCGCGCCCGGCCTTCCTGCCCCTCGATCATCTCGCGCAGCCACTCATATCCCTTCAGCGCCGCGCGGGCATCCTGCGGCACGCCGTCATTGTACTTGCCCGTCAGCAGGCCCGAGGCCAGCGGCGACCAGATCGTGGTGCCCAATCCGAAGCTTTCGTAGATCGGGCGATATTCGGCCTCGACCTTGTCGCGGACGAATAGGTTGTATTGCGGCTGCTCCATCACCGGCGGCGTCAGGCCCCAGCGGGCAGCGACGGCATGGGCCTCGGTAATCGCCTGCGCCGACCACTCGCTGGTGCCCCAGTACAGAACCTTGCCCTGTGTGATCAGGTTGTGCATCGCCCGCACGGTTTCCTCGACCGGGGTATCCACATCGGGGCGGTGGCAGAAGTAAAGGTCCAGGTAATCGACCCGCAGCCGTTTCAGCGCGGCATGGCAGGCATCGGTCACATGCTTGGCCGACAGGCCGCGCTGCGTCGGCTTGTCGCCGCCCCAGAACACCTTGGACGAGACAACGAAGCTGTCGCGGCTCCACCCCAGTTCGGCGATGGCCTGCCCCATCACCCGTTCCGACCCGCCCTGTTCGTAACCTTCGGCGTTGTCGAAGAAATTCACCCCGGCATCATAGGCCGCCGCCAGGATTTCCTTGGCCGGCGCCACATCGACCTGCCGCGCGAAGGTCACCCATGACCCGAAAGAGAACTCGGAAACCCGCAACCCCGATCTGCCCAAGCGACGATAGTCCATGCGATGTCCCTTTCCAGCGCGCGCCCGGGGCATGAGGTGCCCCGCGCCATCAAAGGTCAAGGCCAAATGGCCGCGTCAGGCCCGCCCGATGATCAGATGGTCCGCGCCTTCGCCCGCGATACGCCGGGTCACCCGATAGCCAAGCGCCGGCAGGTCCAGCCCCGCGAACACCGCCTCGCCCTGCCCCAGCAAGACGGGCGACACGGCGAAATGCGCCTCATCGACATGCCCGCCCCGGAACGCCGCGCGCAGGGTGGCAACGCCGCCGCCCAGCCGCACGTCCTTGCCCCCTGCCGCGGCCTTTGCCTGCGCGAGTGCCGCCTCCAGCCCGTCGGTCACGAAATGGAAGGTGGTGTCGGACAAGGCAAAGGACGGCCGCGCGTGATGGGTCAGCACGAAGACCGGGCAGTGATAGGGCGGCGCATCGCCCCACCAGCCCTGCCAGTCATGATCCGGCCACGGCCCGCGCACCGGGCCGAACATGTTGCGCCCCAGCACCCAGGCGCCGATATTCTCGAACCCCTTGGCGGCAAGCGCCTGATCGGTGCTGTCCGCATCGCCGCCGCCCGCGCCATGGGTTTCCTGAAAGCTCTTGGTCCTGAAGACCCAGGAATGCAGCGCCATGCCGCCCTTGCCCAGCGGGTCGGCCAACGACTGTTCCGGCCCCGCGCCGAACCCGTCCAGCGAGATGGAAAAGCAGCGGACAACAAGGCGGGACATCGGCACCTCCGGTTTTGCCGAACATAGCCGCCGCCGTGCCCCGCTGGCCAGTGGAAACCCGGTGCGCGGCAAAGGGGGGCCATCGCCCCCTCCACCGAACAGGCCGCCGGTCAGCCGGAAAGCGGCAGCGCCTCCAGCCTCGCGTAAACCTCGGCCATGCCGTCGGTCATCCCGGTTTCCACCGCCATCTGGCGCGCGGCGGCATCGGCATAGCGCATCACCATGGTCATCCGCGTGCCCGTCCCCTCGGCCACCAGATCGGTGGTGATCGTCGCGGCCATGGCGGTATCGCCGTTGAAATGCTCGACATGGGTCATGTGATGCGGCGGATCGGCCTTCAGCACCGGCCCGGAGAAGAAGAAGCTTTGCCCTTCCGGCCCGGCCCAGGCGTAGTGAAAGCTGCCGCCCGCCCGGGGGTCGATCTCGCAGCGCGTCATCGGATAGCCGCTGGTCGCCATCCACTGCCGGATCAGGTCCGGTTCGGTCAGCGCCCGCCAGACCTTTGCGGGAGGATGGCTGAAGCTGCGGCGGACGATCACATCGGTGTCGCCCTCAAGCGCAACCTGCATGCCGGAAAGATCAGGGGTCATGGCGGGGTCCTTTCGGGGTCTGGGGTTCAGGGTTCGGGGTTTCGGCATCGGGCAGGTCATCCAGCACCGCATCCAGCCGCCGGAACGCCTCTTCCCACAGGCTGCGGTACTGGCCCAGCCAGTCCCACAGCGCCGCCACCGCCTGCGGTTTCAGCCGCCGCGGGCGCGAGGTGCCGTCGATCCGCGTCTCGATCAGGCCCGCCTCCTCCAGCACCTTCAGATGGCGGCTGATCGCCGGCTGGCTGATGGCGAAGGGGCGCGCCAGATCCTGAACGCTGGCCTCGCCTTCGGCCAGCCGGGCGATGATGGCGCGGCGGGTCGGATCGGCAAGGGCGGCAAAGGATTGGTCAAGGCGGGTCATGGGGCGATCCATATTTAACGAATCAGTTATATAACGGATTAATTAATTTTGGAACCCCCGATCTCTGCGGCCTGCGGCCAAGCCGCCCATCCCCGATGTCGTGGTTGATCTTCGGCCCGGTCCCCGCCAACCTGCCGGAATGAAACGGGTTCTGGTTCTGGGCGGTTACGGGGTCTTTGGCGGGCGGCTGGCGCAGCTTCTGGCGGATGAGCCGCGGCTGACCCTGCTGATCGCCGGACGCGACGGGGCGAAGGCGCAGGCCTTCTGCGCCGGTTTCCGCGGCCGGGCGCAGGTGCTGCCGGTGGTGGCCGACCGCGCCGGAATTGCCGAAGCCATCGCCGCCCATGCGCCCGACCTGATCGTCGATGCCTCAGGCCCGTTTCAGGCCTATGCCGGCGATCCCTGGGCGGTGCCCCGCGCCGCCATCGCCGCCGGCCTGCCCTATCTGGACTTCGCCGATGGTGCGGAATTCGTCGCCGGCATCGCCGCGCTGGACGCGGCCGCCCGCGCCGCCGGGGTCTTTGCGCTGTCGGGCGTCTCCAGCTTTCCGGTCCTGACCCATGCCGTTCTGGCCGAGATGGCGCAGGGCATGACCCCGCGCCGGGTGACGGCGGGCATCGCGCCCTCGCCCTATGCCGGGGTGGGGATGAACGTGCTGCGTGCCGTGCTGGGCTATGCCGGGGCCGAGGTGGCGCTGATCCGCGACGGGCGGGCGGCCCATGGCATCGGTCTGGCCGACAACCTGATCGCCACCGTGGCCGTGCCGGGTGAGGTGCCGTTGCAGCCCCTGCGCTTCTCACTGGTCGAGGTGCCGGACCTTTTGGCCATTCCCGCCGCCATGCCGGGGATAAAGACTCTCTGGGTCGGCGCCGCGCCGCAGCCCGCCCTTTTACATCGCGCCCTGAACCTGCTGGCCCGCGCCCGCCACCGGCTGCGCCTGCCGGCGCTGTCGCCTCTGGCCCCGCTGGCGCACTGGATGCTGAACCTGCACCCGACGGGTGAAAACCGGGGTGGCATGTTCGTTCAGGCCGAGGGGGAGGGCGCGACGCGCGGCTGGCACCTGCTGGCCGAGGGCGACGACGGGCCGCTGATCCCTTCGATGGCCATCGAAATCCTGATCCGCCGCTGGCTGGACGGCAGCACGCCCGAACCCGGCGCCCGCGCCGCCCTCGGCGCGCTGAGCCTTGCGGATTATGAGGCCGCCTTTGCCCGGCGCACCATCACCACAGGCTGGCGCAGCGATGAAGACGCGCCGCTCTACCC
>JACZKR010000166.1 GCA_014859945.1 Paracoccaceae bacterium
GGATGCCGGAGGGCGGGGGCCAGCCCCCGAACCCCCGGGATATTTGATGAGAGAGGATGAAGGGGCTCAGCCGACCCCGATCAGCCGGATCGCCCGGTCCTGATCCAAGAGCCACAACAGCAGCCGCACCGCCTGACCGCGCGGGCTGGCCAGCGCCGGGTCATCGCCCAGAAGGCGGCGGGCGTCGGTCTGGGCCACGGCCATCAGGCCGGCCTGCCGTTCGATATCGGCCACGCGAAAGCGCGGCAGGCCCGATTGCGCAGTGCCGATCAGATCGCCCGCGCCGCGCATGGCCAGGTCTTCCTCGGCGATGCGGAAACCGTCTTCGGTGTCGCGCAGAACCTTGAGCCGGCGCTCACCCGCCTCGGACAAGGGCGCCTGATACATCAGGAGGCAGGTGGAGGCCGCCGTGCCCCGGCCGACCCGGCCGCGCAGCTGGTGCAGTTGCGCAAGGCCGAAGATCTCGGCCCGCTCGACCACCATGATCGAGGCATTGGGCACGTTCACCCCCACTTCGATCACCGTCGTCGCCACCAGAACACGGGTTTCGCCGGCAACGAAGCGGGCCATGGCGGCGTCTTTCTCGGCCGGGGGCATCTGGCCGTGGACCAGCCCAACCACATCGCCCAAGGCTGCGCGCAGCATGGCAAAGCGGTCCTCGGCGCTGGTGTAATCGACCAGTTCCGATTCCTCGACCAGCGGGCAGACCCAATAGGCCTGCCGCCCCTCGGCCAGCGCGCGGCGCAGATGGGCCACCACCTCATCAATGCGGGCATCCGAGACAAGAGCGGTGCGGATGGGCAGGCGGCCCGGCGGCTTTTCATCCAGCACCGACACATCCATGTCGCCATAACTGGCAAGCGCCAGACTGCGCGGAATGGGGGTGGCGGTCATCACCAGCACATCGGCCCCCTGCCCCTTGGCGCCCAGTTCCATCCGTTGCGCCACGCCGAAGCGGTGCTGTTCATCGACGATGGCAAGGCGCAGGTCGTGAAAGGCCACGTCCTTCTGGAAGACGGCATGGGTGCCGACCAGAATGTCGATCCGCCCCGCGGCCAGATCGGCCAGCTTGGCGGCGCGGTCGGCCCCCTTGTCGCGGCCCGTCAGAATCTCCAGCCGCACCCCGGCGGCGGCGGCCAGCGGCGCCAGCCCTTCGTGATGCTGGCGGGCGAGGATTTCCGTGGGCGCCATCATCCCCCCCTGCCCGCCCGCCTCGACCGCGATCAGAAGCGCCAGCAGCGCGACCAGCGTCTTGCCCGCCCCCACATCGCCCTGCAGAAGCCGGTTCATCCGCAGGGGCGCCTCCATGTCCTGCGCGATTTCGGCCAGCGCACGGGCCTGGGCGCCGGTGGGCGCATAGGGCAGGCTGGCCAGCACCTTTGCCTGCAGGGCGCCGGTGCCGCGCGTGGGCTGGCCCTTGGCGCGGCGCTGGGTGGCGCGGGCCAGTGCAAGCGTCAGCTGATGGGCAAAAAGCTCATCATAGGCAAGCCTCTGGCGGGCGGGCGCGGTAAAGGCCAGATCGGCCGGACCTTCGGGGGCATGGACCGCGCGCAGCGCCTCGGCAAAGCCAGGCCAGCCTTCGCGCGCCAGCAGCGGGCCGTCGATCCACTCGGGCAGCGCCGGCAGCCGGGCCATCGCGCCTTCGACCGCCTTGGCCACCAGTTTCTGCGTCAGCCCGGCGGTCAGGGGATAGACCGGCTCGAACGCCGGCAGATCGCCCGCCTCTTCGGGGCGCAGCACATGGTCAGGATGGGCCATCTGGGCAATGCCGTCGAACAGCTCAATCCGGCCCGAGACGATGCGGCGCTGGCCGGTGGGCAGAAGCTTTTGCAGATAGTCGGCGCGGGCGTGGAAGAAGACCAGCTGGAACTCCAGCTGCGCATCGCGGACCTGCACCCGGTAAGGCCGCCCCTTCTGTCGCGGCGGCAGATGGGCGCCCACCGTGACCTCAACCGTTACCACAGCAGGCGGCACCACCTCACGGACCGAGGCCTTGCGGCTGCGGTCCACCGCCGAATGCGGCAGGACGAACAGCGCGTCCTTGGGCCGCACCACCCCCAGCCCCGCCAGCGCCTGCGCCGATTTCGGGCCGATGCCCGACAGCGTCTCAAGCTCCGCGAAAAGCGGAAAGAGAGGCTCGGGCCGGCTCATGCCAGGCCGGCAAGCGCCAGCCAGGCGTCCTCATCAATCACCGTGATGCCAAGGCGTTCGGCGTCCTTGGCCTTGGACCCGGCACCGGGGCCGGCGATCAGCAGATCGGTCTTGGCGCTGACCGAGCCCGCCACCTTGGCGCCCATCGCCTCGGCCCGGGCCTTGGCTTCGGCGCGGCTCATCTTTTCCAGCGTGCCGGTAAAGACCAGCGTCTTGCCGGCGATGGCTGTATCACTCTGGCGGCGCGGCGGGGCCGTGATGGTCAGCATCTCCGCCAGCCGGTCGATCGCGGCGCGCTCTTCGGGGTTGGCGAAGGCATCCGACAGCGAGAGCGCCAGCACCGGGCCAACGCCGTCGGTGGAAACAAGGTCGCTCCAGGCCGCCTGCGCGGCATCAGGCAGGGCGGCGGCGGCCAGGGCGGCCTTGCGCGCCTCGGCAATGCGGGCGCGGCGACCTTCGGTCAGGGCGGCGGCGCGTTCGGCATCCT
>JACZKR010000167.1 GCA_014859945.1 Paracoccaceae bacterium
CGCCGAACTTCTGGCCGGGCGGGCCGAGCTGATGCTGGCCGCCGCGACCGAGCCCGACTTTGGCAGCCGCGCGCTGGCGCTGGATGCGCTGGTGCCCATCGTCGCGCCCGACAACCCCACCCCCGGCATCTCGACCCCCGATCTGGCGCGGGTGCTGGCCGGTGAGGTGACGAACTGGAACCAGATCGGCGGGCCGGACATGCCGGTTGTCCTGCACGGGCTGGCGCCGGACAGCGACCTTGCGGCGGCCCTTGGCGCCCGTCTGGGGCGCGAGGTCGTCGCCACCGTGACCCACCCCGACCTTGCCAGCCTTGCCGAAGCCGTGGCGCGCGACCCCTGGGCGATTGCCGTGACCGGGCAGGCCAGCGCCGGCCCGGCCCGCCGCCTGCCCTTGTCGGACAGTTGCGGCTTTCCGCTGCTGCCTGATCCGCTGGCGGTGAAGGCCGAAGACTACCCGCTGACCCTGCCGGTCTATCTGCTGACACCGCGCCGCCGCCTGCCGCTGGCCGGTCGGGCGCTGCTGGACTTCCTGCCGACGCCAAAGGCGCAGGCTGCGGTGGCCGCCGGCGGCTATATCGACCGCGGGGCGGAACGCGCGCCGATGACGCAGGACGGGCTGCGCCTGATCAACGCCATTCAGGGCGCGGGCGAGGAAACCACGCTCGATGACCTGAAGCGGCTGGTCGATCTGATGGACGGTGCCGACCGGCTGTCCTTCACCTTCCGCTTTCAGGACGGCTCGACCGAGCTTGACCGCCACAGCCGCGAGAATCTGGCCGACCTGGCCCGGCTGCTGGAGGCCGGGCAGTTCCGCGATGACCGGCTGATCCTTGCGGGCTTTTCGGACGGGTCAGGCGCCGCTTTGGCCAATCTTGACCTGTCGCGCGACCGGGCGCTGCGGGTCCTTCTGGCGCTGAAGGATGCCGCCCCCGGCCTGACCGAAGACCGCCTGCCGCTTGTCGCCGCCTTTGGCGAGGCGATGCCGATGGCCTGCGATGAAACCGCCGCCGGAAGGCGGCTGAACCGGCGGGTCGAACTGTGGCTGCGGCCGGGGTTCGAACCCGCCCCCGACCCCTGAGGCCCCATGGATCACCTGGAAATCTTTGAACGAATTCCGCAGGTTCCGGTGACGCTGGCCGAAGGCACCCGGCGCTGGAACGTGATCGACGGCTTGCCGCCGCAGGGCAGTCTGGGGATCGAACTGGGGGTGGCCGGCGGGTCATTTTCGGCCCGGATGGTGGCTTCGGGGAAGTTCGCCAAGTTCTTCGGGGTCGATGTCTATGGCGACCGCCACGACATCCGCGAGTATCGCAAGGCATTGAATCATGTGGGGATTCTGGCGAATTATCAGCTTTTGCGCATGACCTTCGAAGAGGCGCTGGAGCTGTTTCCCGACCGCTTCTTCGACTTCATCTACATCGACGGCTACGCCCATACCGGAGAGGAGGGCGGGCGCACCCTGTGCGACTGGTATCCCAAGCTGAAGCCCGGCGGGATTCTGGCGGGCGATGATTATGACGCCGAGAAATGGCCGCTGGTGATCTGGGCCGTGCACCATCTGGCGGCCCGGCTGGGGGTGGGGGTTTCGGTGACCGATCAGGTGGGCGAGGACAGCTATAACCGCTATGCCTCGTGGTTCCTGACCAAGCCTTTGCAGGGGCCCGAGCGGGTGGAGCCCTGCGCCGAACTGGTGGCGCTGGGAGAGGCGGCGAAGGCCGCGCGGGCGGGGCGTCAGGCGAAGCGCTAGATGTAACCCATTGATCTGAAGCTGACTTCCCGGCTTTTGCCGATGATCAGATGGTCATGCAGGGTCAGCCCCAGCACCTGCGCAGCCTCCTGCACCTGCAGCGTCATCGAGATGTCGGCATCCGAAGGCGTGGGGTCGCCCGAGGGGTGGTTGTGAACCATGATCAGGGCGCTGGCGTTCAGTTCCAGCGCGCGTTTCACCACCTCTCGCGGATAGACGGGCACATGATCGACCGTGCCTTTCGCCTGCTCTTCATCGGCGATCAGCAGGTTCTTGCGGTCAAGGTAGAGGATGCGGAACTGCTCGGTCTCACGGTGCGCCATGGCGGTGTGGCAGTAGTCGAGCAGCGCGTTCCAGCTGGACAGGACGGGTTTGTGCATGACGCGGGCGCGCATCAGGCGCTGTGCGGCGGCTTCGACGATTTTCAGTTCCAGAACAACGGCTTCGCCCACGCCCTTGACCATCATCAGCCGGGGAACCGGTGCCGAGATGACGCGGTTGAAATCGCCGAAGGTTTCCAGAAGCAGATGCGCCAGCGGCTTCACGTCCTGCCGGGGAATGGCGCGGAACAGCACCAGTTCCAGCATCTCATAATCCGGCAGGGCTTGGGCGCCGCCTTGGGTGAAGCGGTCGCGCAGGCGCTTGCGGTGATCGGCGATGTAAGAGGGCAGCCGGCCGGTCAGCGGGGTAATGGCGGCCTCATCCTCATCCCCCGGAGGCGGGAAGAGCGGCAGGGCCTGATCCTGAAAGCCGGGTTTCACCATGCGGGCAGTCTGGGGCGGCAGGGTGAAGGAAAGGTTAACGGGTGCGGAACCGTTTGGCGGGTTGCGGCAAGTAAGGCACTGGAATCGCGCCGTTAATTGGGGAAATTTGGCAGGTTCCGGGCGTCTTCCTTGCGTCTTCCTTTTGTCTTCCTTCCGTCTTCCAAAGCGGAAGACGCGGCCCGGAGGGGGCCGGGGTTAACCATGGGAGCGAATCGGGGGGGCGAGGTAGCGGCCGGTGGTGGTGCGTGCGAGCACGCACCCTACGGCGGGCGTGGGGTCGGCCATGAAGAAGGGCGCCTCAGGCGCCCTTCATTCCGTCCCAGAAGCCCTTCACCTTGGTGAAGAAGCTTTGGCCCTCGGGGTGGTTTTCCTCGGAGAGCGCCTCGAACTCACGCAGAAGCTCTTTCTGGCGGGCCGAGAGGTTGACCGGGGTTTCCACCGCCATCTCGATCAGCATGTCGCCCACGCCGCCGCCGCGCAGGGCCGGCATGCCCTTGGAGCGGAGCCGCATCTGCTTGCCGGTCTGGCTGCCGGCGGGCACGCGGACGCGGCTGCGGCCGCCGTCGATCGTCGGCACCTCGACCTCGCCGCCCAGAGCGGCGGTGGTGAAGCTGATCGGCACCCGGCAGAACAGCGTGACGCCGTCGCGCTGAAAGATCGGGTGGTCCTTGACCTCGATGAAGATGTAAAGGTCGCCGGTCGGACCGCCGCGCAGACCCGCCTCGCCCTCACCCGCCAGACGGATGCGGGTGCCGGTTTCCACCCCGGCAGGGATGTTCACCGAAAGCGACCGCTCGCGTTCCACCCGGCCGGCGCCGCCGCAGACCTTGCAGGGGTTCTTGACGATCTGGCCGGCGCCGCCGCAGGTCGGGCAGGTGCGTTCGACCGTGAAGAAGCCCTGCTGCGCCCGCACCTTGCCCATGCCCGAACAGGTCGGGCAGGTGACGGGTTCGGCCCCGCCTTCGGCACCGGTGCCGTGGCAGGTGTCGCAGGAGACTGACGTGGGCACGCTGATGGTCTTCTGCACGCCCGCGAACGCCTCTTCCAGGCTGACGCGCAGGTTGTAGCGCAGGTCCGAGCCGCGTTGCGCCCGCGACCGGCCGCCGCCGCCACCGCC
>JACZKR010000168.1 GCA_014859945.1 Paracoccaceae bacterium
ATCCCACGGGGGTCCGGGGGTGTGAAACCCCCGGTCCCGCCGCCGGAACCCCCTTCCCCGCAAGGGCCGCGCAAGCTATACGCCGCAGCCATGACCCAGCTCGATCTCATCCGCAATTTCTCCATCGTCGCCCATATCGACCACGGCAAGTCCACCCTTGCCGACCGGCTCATCCAGATGACCGGCACCGTCGCCGAACGGGACATGAAGGCGCAGCTTCTCGACTCGATGGATATCGAGCGCGAGCGGGGCATCACCATCAAGGCCAACACCGTCCGCATCGAATACCCGGCGAAGGACGGCAAGACCTATGTGCTGAACCTGATCGACACGCCCGGCCACGTCGATTTCGCCTATGAGGTCAGCCGCTCGATGCGCGCCGTCGAAGGCTCGCTGCTGGTCGTCGACGCCTCACAGGGGGTCGAGGCGCAGACGCTGGCCAACGTCTATCAGGCCATCGACGCCGGGCATGATATTGTGCCCGTCCTGAACAAGATCGACCTGCCGGCCGCCGACCCCGACCGCGTCAAGGAAAACATCGAGGACGTGATCGGCATCGACGCCTCGGACGCCATCCCGATCTCGGCCAAGACCGGCCTCGGCATTCCCGACGTGCTGGAAGCCATCGTCACGCGCCTCCCCGCCCCCAAGGGCGACCGCGACGCCCCCCTGAAGGCCATGCTGGTGGACAGCTGGTATGACGCCTATCTCGGCGTGGTCGTCATGATCCGCGTCATCGACGGCGTGGTGAAGAAGGGCGAACGCATCCGCATGATGCAGACCAACGCGGTCTACGGCATCGACAAGCTGGCCGTCCTCAAACCCCAGATGCAGGACATCGCCGAACTGGGCCCGGGCGAGATCGGCGTCTTCACCGCCTCGATCAAGCAGGTCCGCGACACCCGCGTCGGCGACACCATCACCCACGAACGCAAGGGCTGCGACACGCCGCTTCCGGGCTTTAAACCCGCGCAGCCGGTGGTGTTCTGCGGCCTCTTCCCCGTCGACGCCGCCGATTTCGAGGCGCTGCGCGACGCGATCGAGAAGCTCGCGCTCAACGACGCCTCCTTCAGCTATGAGATGGAAACCTCGGCCGCCCTCGGCTTCGGCTTCCGCATGGGCTTCCTCGGCCTTCTGCACCTTGAGGTCGTCCGCGACCGGCTGGAACGCGAATATGACCTTGACCTGATCACCACCGCCCCTTCCGTGGTCTTCAAGCTGCACATGAAGGATGGCGAGGTGCGTGACCTGCACAACCCCGCCGACATGCCCGACCTGACCTATGTCGACCATATCGAAGAGCCGCGGATCAAGGCCACCATCATGGTGCCCGACGAATACCTGGGCGACATCCTGAAACTCTGCCAGGACCGCCGCGGCATCCAGCTGAACCTGACCTATGCCGGCAGCCGCGCCATGGTGGAATATGACCTGCCGCTGGCCGAGGTGGTCTTCGACTTCTACGACCGGCTGAAATCGGTGACCAAGGGCTACGCCAGCTTTGACTACCAGCTGTCGGAATACCGCGAAGATCACCTGGTGAAGATGTCGATCCTCGTCAACGACGAACCCGTCGATGCCCTTGCCATGATGGTCCACCGCGACCGGGCCGAGGCGCGGGGCCGCTCGATGGTGGAAAAGCTCAAGGATCTGATCCCCCGCCACATGTTCAAGATTCCGATCCAGGCGGCCATCGGCGGCCGGGTGATCGCGCGCGAAACCCTGTCGGCGATGCGCAAGGACGTGACGGCCAAATGCTACGGCGGCGACGCCACCCGCAAGCGCAAGCTTCTGGAAAAGCAGAAAGCCGGCAAGAAGAAGATGCGCCAGTTCGGCAAGGTCGAGATTCCGCAGGAAGCCTTCATCTCGGCGCTGAAGATGGATAGCTAATTTTCAAAGGCGGGCCTTTGGATGATTACTGAGCCGACCGTCGTTGTCCTTGGCGCTGGTGTCAGCAATGATCTGGGCCTTCCATTAGGCACGGAACTTCAGGCCCGAGTCACCAGCGCATTCACGGACACAGGCACAGCCCTAAGTCCATATTATACCGCAGCAATAAAGAACTTGCTAGGAGACCGGCAATCGACGTCCGATAACTTGATTCATAAGGCCAAAGCGCACTGCCGTGCGCTCAAACATGCAGCGTCAATCGACAACTATCTTGATCAAGTCAGATCAGAGGTTGACTTCGTAAATGCGGCCAAGATGATGATAGGATATCAAATCGCTAATGGCGAGAATAATTGTAGCATAGCCGGCATAGACCGACCGGCCGACATTGTTGATGCCGCAGTTCAATCTGACTACTTCTTGAATGACTTCCTGAACCTCGTAGTTCGAGGCCATCAGATAGAGAATATTGAGGCATCGCTTCGAAATATTACGTTTGTTGTCTTTAACTATGACAGATGTTTAGAGCGTGTTCTGTTCGCTTGGTTGAGCCTAAGGTTTGGCAATAACGCGACCGATCTTTATCGGGCAATCAGGATCATTCAT
The DNA here is from genome assembly GCA_014859945.1 of Paracoccaceae bacterium. Taxonomy (GTDB): domain Bacteria; phylum Pseudomonadota; class Alphaproteobacteria; order Rhodobacterales; family Rhodobacteraceae; genus Fuscibacter. The sequence goes on from JACZKR010000168.1 coordinate 2,497, forward strand.
GTCTACGGTTCCTTGGGTAATTATCCCGACGAAGAAACCAATTTCTTCAGAAAAGATTCAGCTGGCCCCATGCTGAACCCCCACTTGGAGATGCCAAAGTTTGCGGGCAGGATTAAAATATTCACCGAACAAGAAGAATCAAACTTGGCTCACGACATCGCGACCGCCGTTCGTTCTTCGACATGTCTAATCTTCCTTGGCTTTGGCTTCGAGGAGCAGAACATGCGCTTCTTCCGCTGTAAGGATTCGTACTCTAAGCATGTATTTGCGACAACCATGGGAAAGGGAAAGGCAAATGAAGCTGCAATTGAGGAGAGTCTGATTGAGTTAGTTAATCTTGAAGCCAACGTTCATATGGTTTCAGGCAAGGCCAAGGCCCTCTTTTCGACTTTTCACCATGCAATAGGTCGCGCTATTGGGAGTACGCCCAGAATTTATCCCTAGAATATCCTGCTCCAAACCTCCGAAACCGCGGATCAATGAAAACCGATCCCAAGCCAACACAATTATAGCCCAAATACAATTAAATCTTGTCAGTGGCAGGGCCGAAGTTCGAGTGAGAGGATTCGAACCGCGGCGGCGCCATTTGACGCAGTGCCCCCCTCACACCTTCGGCAAATCCCGCACGTCCCGGTCGGGCAGCCCCTCCTCCGCATAGCGGCCCTGCATCAGTTCGACGACTTTCGCCTTGGTCCGCTCCACCACTGGCGGGCCGGAGTCTTCCCAGTCGTCGCCCATCTTGCGGGCGTGGTCGCCGAAGGCGGGTTTGGGGCCGGTGTGGTCTTCGGCGCGGGTGCGGAAATGGGCCAGCGTCTCGGCGCCGCGGATCACGCCGGCCAGCCGGGCGTGCATGTAGCTTTTCAGCACGTCGTTGATGCGGGGGCCGTAACCTTCGCCCATCGACCGGAAGAACTTCACCACCTCTTCGTCCAGCCCCAGGTTCACCTTCACCTTGGCGCGCCGGGGCGTCCGGCGGGCAATCTCATGCCAGGCGTCGGGGATGCGGCCGGTCATCTCGATGGTGTTGTGAAAGTCCCATTCAAGGCGGCGCATCACATCCATCATGTAGGTGTACTGCGCGGTCTGTTTCGGGGTCAGCGATTTCAGATCGGTCATGGCGGGGCCTCCTGCGGGCAGGATCGCCGGGGCGGGTTAACGGGACGGAACCGCAGCGCGCGTAGAGACGGAAGGAAGACGCCGGGAAGACGGAAAGAAGACGTAAGGGTTTGTTAACCCCTTTCGGGCCAAGATCGGGCCATGCGCCTGATTCTGCTTGCCTTTCTTCTTGCCGCCTGCGCCGCCTCTCCGGCGCCCGAGTTCCTTGGCGCGCAGCGGGTGGATGTGGTCCGCGACGGCCGCAGCTACACCGTCTGGTTCACCGACAAACGGGTTGAGGTGGTGCGCCACGGCTATGCGAAACCCGGCCAGCATCAGGCGATCCGCGCGACGATGATCGCGCTGGTGCCGCAGGTAACGGGTTGTGATCTTTACGAAAAATCGCTCAGCGGGGATTCGGGGGAAATGCGCGGCTCAATCCGCTGCCCTTAGGAACAGCTCATACAGCGCCCAGGCGCCGGCGGCGCCGAACATCAGCGCCCAGCCGGGGTTGCCGGTGGCCAGTTCCACCGCCCCCCACCCAAGGGGCAGTGCCACAGTCACCACGCGCACCCACATCTTGCGGAAGAACGGATCGTTTCGGTTCAGTAATTTCATGCGGCCTCCGCTGCTGACGAAAGGCCGGAACCGCCCGGAAAGCAAGTGAAAACCGCCCGAAACTGTGCCAGACTTCCCCCATGGAGGAGCCGACATGCCCAGCATCACCGCCGATTTCCGCGGCCAGACCGTCATCACCACCTTCGAGATGACCCCCGCCACCGCCCATGACCTGATGGAAAAACTCCAGTCCGCCTATGATCAGGTGATCCGCCACCAGCCCGGTTTCATCTCGGCCGGGCTGCATATGAACGACGCGATGACCCGGATCTGCAACTATTCGCAATGGGCGCGGCGCGAGGATTACCAGGCCATGCTGCGCACGGCGGAAATGCGGGAAAGAAACCGCGAAATCAACACCTTGTGCAAGGGGTTCGAGCCGGTGATGTATGAGGTGGTCGGGGTTGTCTGACGCCCTGGGGCGCGAGGATTCCGGCCGGTCGCGGCGCCGCAGACGGCACGGCCCTTGCTTTGATATATTTTCGGCATAGGATTCAGGCAGCTTAAGAGGGAGGTCCACATGGGCATCGAAAGCATCCTGATCCTGCTGATCGTCGGCGCCATTGCCGGCTGGCTGGCGGGGCAACTGGTATCCGGCTACGGCTTTGGCCTGATCGGCAACATCGTTGTCGGCATCGTCGGGGCGCTGATTGCCAGCTTCCTGTTGCCGCGCATCGGCCTGTCGATCGGCGGCGGCATTCTGGCCAGCATCGTGCATTCCACCATCGGCGCGGTGATCCTGCTGGCGCTGCTGAAAGTGGTCAAGCGCGCCTGACCCATCTGGAAAGCAACGGTGGGGCGGGCTAGGCTCGCCCCATGATTGTGCCGGTTCTGCTTTTTGTCCTGTCGGTCTGGGGTCTGGCTGTTGCCCTTGCGGTCCCGGATCTGAATGATTTCGTGATGCTGGCCGGGCCCTGTGCTGCGGCCAGTTTCTTTCTGGTCCTGCGGGCTCTGCGGTGGCGGGCCCAGGACCGGCGGGCAACCGGCGACCGGCTTGACGGCCGCAGGGACGAGCCGCCCCGGCCGCCGCGAAAGGCGCTGTTCGGCGCGGGCCGGGCGCAGAAGCACATCATCGTCGATGGCTCCAACGTGTTGCACTGGAACGCAAATCAGCCCGATCTGGAAACCGTGCGGCTGGTGGTGGCGGAACTGGTGCAACGCGGTCTGACGCCCGGGGTGATCTTTGATGCCAATGTCGGCTACAAGATCGGCGACCGCTATCAGGACGATGCCGAGCTTGCCGGCCGCCTTGGCCTGCCGGCCGACCGGGTTCTGGTGGTGCCCAAGGGCGAACCGGCGGATGACTATATCCTGCGGGCGGCCGACAGACTTGGCACAAGGGTGGTGACCAATGACCGTTACCGCGACTGGGCCGAGGCGCATCCCCGCGTTCAGGAACCGGGCTATCTGATCCGCGGCGGCATGCGCGACGGGCAACTGTGGCTGAACGACACCCGCCCCGCCCCGCAAGGGCGCAATTAGCGCCCCCGCCGCTTGTTGCCGCCACGCTGCCCGGCCCGGCCGGCGGTGGACCGGCCCGAGCGTTTCACGGCGTCTTCGGCGGCCTCTTCGATCACCGACTGGCGGGCCAGCGGATCGTCGGCCACGGCAAGTTCAACCGCTTCCAGCCGCTTGACCTCATCCCGCAGGCGGGCGGCCTCTTCGAATTCCAGGTTCTCGGCCGCCTTGCGCATCTGGGCGCGCAGCGCATCCAGATGGGCGGCAAGGTTCTGGCCGACCTGCGCTTTTTCGACCTTGGCCGTGACGCGGCTTTGGTCGGTGTCGCCCTGCCACAGGCCCGAAAGCACGTCTTCGACGTTCTTCTTCACCGTCTGCGGCGTGATGCCGTGTTGCAGGTTGTAGGCCACCTGCTTTTCACGGCGGCGGCTGGTTTCGGCCAGCGCGCGTTCCATGCTGCCGGTGATGCGGTCGGCATACATGATCACACGGCCCTCGGCGTTGCGGGCGGCGCGGCCGATGGTCTGGATCAGCGAGGTTTCCGAGCGCAGGAAGCCTTCCTTGTCGGCGTCCAGAATGGCCACCAGACCGCATTCGGGAATGTCGAGCCCTTCGCGCAGCAGGTTGATCCCCACCAGCACGTCAAAAGCGCCAAGGCGAAGATCGCGCAGGATTTCAATGCGTTCGATGGTGTCGATGTCCGAGTGCATGTAGCGCACGCGGATGCCCTGTTCGTGCATGTATTCGGTCAGGTCTTCGGCCATCCGCTTGGTCAGCGTGGTGACCAGGGTGCGGTAGCCGGCCAGCGCGACCTTGCGCACCTCGTCCAGAAGGTCGTCAACCTGCATTTCGACGGGGCGGATTTCGACCTGCGGGTCGATCAGGCCGGTGGGGCGGATGACCTGTTCGGTGAAGACGCCGCCGGTCTGTTCCAACTCCCACGCGGCAGGGGTGGCGGAAACGAAGACCGACTGCGGCCGCATCGCATCCCATTCCTCAAACTTCAGCGGGCGGTTGTCCATGCAGCTGGGCAGGCGGAAGCCATGTTCCGCCAGGGTGAATTTGCGCCGGTAGTCGCCGCGATACATGCCGCCGATCTGCGGCACCGAGACGTGGGATTCATCCGCGAAAACAATGGCATTGTCTGGGATGAATTCGAAAAGCGTCGGCGGCGGCTCACCGGGGGCGCGGCCTGTGAGGTAGCGGGAGTAGTTTTCAATCCCGGCGCAGGAGCCGGTGGCCTCCAGCATCTCAAGATCAAAGTTGGTGCGCTGTTCCAGCCGCTGCGCCTCAAGCAGCTTGCCCTCGCCGGTCAGCTGTTTCAGGCGGTGGAACAGCTCATCCTTGATGCCCTTGATCGCCTGCTGCAGCGTCGGGCGCGGGGTGACGTAGTGGCTGTTGGCGTAGATGCGGATCTGGCGGAACGTGTCGGTGCGCGCGCCGGTCAGCGGATCGAATTCGGTGATCGATTCCAGCTCCTCACCAAAGAAGGAAAAGCGCCAGGCGCGGTCTTCAAGGTGGGCGGGCCAGACTTCAAGGCTGTCGCCGCGCACCCGGAAAGCGCCGCGCTGGAACGCGGCATCGGCGCGGCGGTACTGCTGCGCCACCAGTTCCGCGATGACCCGGCGCTGGTCGTAAAGCTGGCCGACGACCAGGTCTTGCGTCATGGCCGAATAGGTTTCGACCGAGCCGATGCCGTAGATGCAACTGACCGAGGCGACGATGATCACGTCATCGCGCTCCAGAAGCGCCCGGGTGGCCGAGTGGCGCATCCGGTCGATCTGTTCGTTGATCTGCGATTCCTTCTCGATATAGGTGTCGGTGCGGGCGACATAGGCTTCGGGCTGGTAGTAGTCATAATAGCTGACGAAATATTCCACCGCGTTGTCGGGGAAGAAGCCCTTGAATTCGCCATACAACTGCGCGGCCAGCGTCTTGTTGGGGGCAAGGATGATGGCGGGGCGCTGGGTTTCCTCGATTACCTTGGCCATGGTGAAGGTCTTGCCGGTGCCCGTCGCGCCCAGCAGCACCTGATCGCGTTCGCCCGCCTGCACCCCTGCCGCCAGTTCGGCGATGGCGGCGGGCTGGTCGCCGGCGGCCTGGAACGGCGTCTGCATGACGAATCGCCGGCCACCTTCCAGTTTGGGGCGGGTCAGCACTTCGGGGCGGTGCATCGGCAGGTTGGTGTTGTTGTGGGGCATGGGTGATTCCCTCCGGCCCCCCAATCTATTCCGTTTTTGTTCCCATGGAAGGGTGCTGGAAACCCGGCGTTAACCTGTGTTGCCGCAGGGTGAAGGAGGGAGATTCAATTTTAGCGGATATTTGCCTAGATGTTTCATCTTTCGGTTGCATCGCCCTGCGGACTGGGGCAAGGTGATCGGGCAAGCAGCACACTGAAGCTGTCGGCTGGTTGCACCACACACCCCACCCACACTCCCGTAACCAGCCGACAGCACCTTTCCCCGCCGGGACGAAAGGCCACGGTCCGAAAGGCTTGCGCTTCCTGACAGTTTTCGGAATATGCAGGGCGACCAAGACGGAGATCTTTCCATGCGCGCCCGCATCTACCAGCCCGCCCGGACCGCCATGCAGTCGGGGACGGCCAAGACCCACGGCTGGGTTCTGGAATTCGCCCCCTCGGAAGCGCGCGAGGTTGATCCGCTGATGGGCTGGACGGGTTCGGCCGACACCCAGTCGCAGGTGCGGCTGCGCTTCGAATCGAAGGAGGCCGCGCTGGCCTATGCCGCGTCGAAGGGCATCGAGGCCGAAGTGACCGAACCGCAAAGCCGCAAGCCCAACATCCGCGCCCGCGGCTATGGCGAGAATTTCGCCACCGACCGCCGCGGCGTCTGGACCCACTGAGCCTTTCCCGCCCCCGGCCCGCATTTGCGCGGGCCTTTCATTCCGAAGGATTTTTCCCATGCGTCATTCCGCTTTTCCGCTGGCCCTGACCGCCGCCCTCTGGGGCTCGACCGCGCTGGCGCAGGCCACGCCCGAAGGCGCGGCCGAACTGACCGCCGTACTGCAGACCTATCTGGGCACGACCCCCGGCGTCGTCAGCGTGGCGCCCGAGGGCGATGCCTATGGCGTGAAGCTGGACTTCGCGCTGCTGCTGGCCAAGCTGCCGCCCGAGATCACCGGATCGCTTTCGCCGCTGATGCTGCAGGTGACCGACAATGGCGACGGCACCTGGGATTACAGCATGGATCAGTCGGTGACGCTGAGCTACGTCATCGGCACCGAGATGTCTGCGACGACGACCTATGGCTCGGTCAAGCTGTCGGGCGTCTTTGATGAGGCCCTGGGCGATTCCAGCGAATACAGCCTTGAGGCCACCGACATCACCACCGAACAGACCCAGACCGACCCGTCGATGGGCGGTCAGGTCGTGATCAAGGGCACCGTGGCCAGCATGACCTATGCAGGCAACGCCGAGGCCGGTGAGGCCGGGGTGGATACCACCTTCACCTCGACCGCCAAGGATATGACCTATGACGTCAGCTTCCCGACGGGCGAAGGCATGCCGCCGATGTCGGTGACGGCAACCATCGCCGAGGGCGGCATGGAAGGCAACGCGACGGGCTATCGCCCGCAGGCGGTGTACGGGCTGCTGGCCTGGTTCGTCGCCCACCCCGACGAAGCCGCGATGGAGGCCGACAAGGCCGGGCTGAAGGCGCAGATCGAAGGCGGCCTGCCCTTCTTCGACAACATCTCGGCCACCGGCAGCTACAAGACGATCACCGTCAACTCGCCCGTCGGCCCGATCGGGCTGCAGGAGGCGGGCCTTGCCATCGACATGAACGGCGTGGTGTCGGAAGGCCTGTTCCGTGAGGCGATTTCGCTGAAGGGGCTGACCATTCCCGAAGGCATCGTGCCGCCCTTCGCGGCCGACATGGTGCCGACCGATCTGGATATCGACCTGGCCGTTTCGGGCTTTGACCTGGCGGCGCCGGCGATGCTGGGCCTTGGCGTGCTGGACCTGCCGGCCGGCACCCCGCCGGCCCCGGATTTCGACATGCAGATGCTGAGCGCGCTGTTGCCCACGGGCGCGGTGGACATCACCCTGGCCCCCGGCGGCATCACCGCACCGGGCTATGTGCTGAGCTATGAAGGCGCGATGAGCGCCGGGCTGATGAGCGCACCGTCGGGCGATGCCAAGATCAGCCTGACGGGGATCGAGGCGATCATGACCGCGCTGCAGTCGGCCCCGCCGGAAATGGGCGCGCAGGACATCCTGCCGATGATCGCCATGGCGCAGGGGCTGGCCAAGCCCGAAGGCGACGCGCTGGTGTGGGAGGTCAACATGGCCCCCACGGGCGCCGTCTCGGTCAACGGCATGGAACTGGTGCCGGGCCAGCAATGAGCCTGACCATCGGTCGTGAAAGCCCGCTGACGGCGGATCTGGCGCTGCTGTTCCAGCGCCACACCGCCGACATGCACGCCGACACGCCGCCGGAAAGCATTCACATGATGGACGCCTCGGGGCTGGATATCCCCGAGGTTTCCTTTTTCGTGATGCGCGACGACGGGCGGCCGGTGGCCATGGGCGCCTTCAAGCGGATTGACGCGGGCCATGCCGAGATCAAGTCGATGCATGTGCTGGCCGAGGATCGCGGCCGCGGCCTGTCCCGCCGGATGCTGGAGCATCTGGTGGATCAGGCGAAAGCGGCAGGCTTTGCCCGGCTGTCGCTGGAAACCGGGGTGCAGCCCACCTTTATCGCCGCGCGCGCACTGTATGAACGCGCGGGCTTTGTCACCTGCCCGCCGTTTGAAGGCTATTGGGACGATCCCAATTCGGTTTTCATGACGCGCCTTCTTGATTGACGGCCCGACCTGCGCCAGAAGAAGGCCACGGCCCCGTAGCTCAGCTGGATAGAGCAGCCGCCTTCTAAGCGGCCGGCCGGGGGTTCGAATCCTCCCGGGGTCGCCATTATCCGTCGGTCAGCGCCGCCAGACCCGGGCCTTCCAGGATCAGCAGGTCATAATCACCGCGCGGGACAAAGCCGTGGCGGGCATAGAAGGCGCGCGCCTTGTCGTTGGCGCGGTCCAGCATCAGCGTCAGGAAGGCCGCTTCCCAGTCGGCGGCGTCAGTCATCACCTCGGCCAGAAGGGCGCGGCCAAGGCCGGTGCCGCGGCCTTCGGGACGCACGAAGATATCCTGCAGCATCACGCCGGGCCGGCCACGCAGGGTGGAAAAGTCGGGATAATACAGCGCAAAACCCAGCGCCTGCCCCGCCCTTTCGGCCAGAAGGGCGCGGAAGAGCGGCATCTGCCCGAAGCCATGCCGCTCCAGCGCCTCGGCGCCGGCTTCCAGACGTTCGCCGTGGTGGGTGGCCTGTTCTTCCAGCAGGGTCTGAAGGGTGTCAACATCGGCGCGGGTGGCGCGGCGGATCAGGGTGGCGGGCATCGCGGTGTCCTCGGGCTTTGGCGCAGCATCGCACCGCCGGGGCGGCGGCGCCAGTGCGCCTAGCCGATGATGCTGCGCAGGGCGTCCATCCAGTTGTCCCAGCAGATGCGGCGGATCAGGGCGGCGCCGTAGCCCGCCCGCTCCATCGCTTCGGTCAGGCGCGGCAGGCCGGCGGCGTCGCGCAGGAAATCAGGAACCATCGTGCCGTCGAAATCCGATCCCAGCGCCACGCCGCCCTCACCCAGCCGGGCGAGCAGGTGATCAAGGTGGCGGATCAGGTCTTCGGGCGGGGTGTCGGGGTTCTTGATGCCGTCGGGGCGGACGAAGCCGCAGCCGAAGTTCAGCCCGACCAGCCCGCCGCGTTCGGCCATCGCATCCAGCTGGCGGTCGGTCAGGTTGCGGGTGGCTTCGGTCACCGCATGGGCACCGGAATGGGTGGCGATCAGCGGGCGGTCGCTGATCCGCGCGATGTCCCAGAAGCCCTGTTCGTTCAGGTGCGCAAGGTCCACCAGAATGCCCAGCCGGTCGCATTCGCGGACCAGACGCTGGCCCGCCTCGGTCAGCCCCGGGCCGGTATCGGGCGAGGCGGGATGGATGAAGGGCACGCCATGGCCGAAGATGTTCGGCCGGCTCCACACCGGACCAAGCGAGCGCAGACCCAGCGCGTAAAGCGGTTGCAGCCCGTCCAGATCGGGGCCGATGGCCTCGGCCCCCTCGACATGCAGGATCGCGGCAATCGCGCCATCCTGCCGCGCGGCCTCGATCTGGGTCACGTTCAGGCACAGGCGGAAGGCATCGGGCCGCGCGGCGGCCATGCGGCGGGCGATTTCAGCCTGGGCGAAGGTTTCAGCCCGCGCGCCTGCCGGGTCGATGGCGGTGAAATGGCGCGCACGCGCCATCGGGTCGGGCGCGGTGGCCGGGTCATTCGCGGCCCAGATGGCGAAGAAGCCGCCGGCAAATCCGCCCGCCCGGCATTTCGCCAGGTCCAGCATGCCCGGACGCCCGGCGAAGAAGCTGGCGCCGGTCAGATCCTGCTCATGCAGGAGGCACGAGAGCAGGTCATTATGCCCGTCGAACACCGCAAATCCGGTCATTCCGCCAACCCTTCCGTCACTTTGTCCGCTTGCTGCCTTTGGCGCCGCAGGGCGCTGTTGACAACAATCGGCGAAAGTTGCCCAATTGGTCAAGGAACACTGGGGGGACTCACCCGCAGGCCTGAGAAAACAAAGTAAAAACAGGGAGTTGCAAATGAAGTTTGAACCGAGCCTTCGCCGGGTCGGAGCGATTGCCGTGGCATCCTTGATGCTGGGCACCGCGCCCGCGGCACTGTTCGCCGAGACGCCGGCCGATACGCTGGTGATTGCCGACGCCATCGACGACATCGTTTCGCTGGACCCGCATGAAGCCTATGAATTCTCGGGCCTCGACGTGGTGAACAACGTCTATGACGGCCTGATCGAGCTTGATCCGACCAAGCCGGGCGAACTGGTTCCCGGCCTTGCCGAAAGCTGGTCGGTGGCCGATGACGGCGTGACCTATACGTTCAAGATGAAGGCGGATGTGAAGTTCGCCTCGGGCAATCCGGTGCGGGCCGAGGATGCGGCCTATTCGCTGCAGCGCGCGGTCAAGCTGAACAAGACCCCGGCCTTCATCCTGAACCAGTTCGGCTGGACGGCCGAGAACGTCGATCAGATGGTGACCTTCGACGGTGACACGCTGACCATCAAGACCGACAAGAAATATGCGCCGACCTTCCTTTACAACTGCCTGACGGCGGGCGTCGCCTCGATCGTGGACAAGGCGCTGGTCGAAGCCAACGCGGTGGACGGCGATTTCGGCTATGCTTGGCTTGCCACCGGCAATGCCTCGGCCGGCTCGGGGTCGTATGTCATCAAGAGCTACAAGCCCAAGGAAGGCTATATCCTTGAGGCCAACCCGAATTCCTGGCGCGGTGCCCCCGGTCTGGCCAAGGTGTTCATGCGCCATGTGCCCGAAGCCGCCACCCAGCGCCTGCAGCTGGAAAAGGGCGACATCGACGTGGCGCGCGAGCTGACCCCGGTGGATATCGAGGGCATGGCAGGCAACGCGGATGTGAAGATTCAGCCCGACGTCGGCGGCCAGATCTTCTATCTGTCGTTCAACCAGAAGAACGAGGTCTACAAGAACGAGAAGTACCTCGACGCGATGCGTTGGGCCATCGACTATCAGGGTCTGGTCGACACCGTTCTGAAGGGCACGATGGTGACCCATCAGGCCTTCCTGCCCAAGGGCTATCTGGGCGCGCTGGAGGATACCCCCTACAGCTTTGACCCCGAAAAGGCCAAGGCCCTGCTGGCCGAAAGCGGCGTGACCGATCCGAAGATCGTGCTGGACGTGCGCAACGCCACCGACCGGATGGAGATGGCGCAGTCGATCCAGAACACCTTCGGTCAGGTGGGCATCACGGTGGAGCTGAACATCGGCGACGGGGCGGAACAGCTGAAGCGCTACCGCGCGCGCCAGCATGACGGCACGCTGCAAAGCTGGGGCCCGGACTATCCCGACCCGCAGACCAACGCCGGTTCCTTCGCCTGGAACAACGACAACACCGACGAAGGCGCGGTGGGCACGCTGGCATGGCGCAACGCCTATGACCCGGGCCCGCTGAACGGCATGGTCGAGGCCGCCGTGGCCGAAGGCGACGCCGCCAAGCGCAAGGCGATGTATGAGGAGATGCAGACGATCCACCGCGAAACCTCGCCCTTCATCGTCATGTTCCAGATCGGCTATCAGACCGGCATGCGGGCGAACGTGAACGGCTTCTCGACCGGCAGCGCCATCGACTCGGCCGCCTACTGGACCGTCACGAAGTAAGACCAAGGGGCGCCGGAGCGATCCGGCGCCCCGTTTTGTCATGGCATCCACCCCGATTGACCCGACCGGCCCCTCGCGGCTGTTCAGCCTGACGCGGCGCACCGCCGGCGTTCTGGTTTCGCTGGCCTTCACCTTTCTGGGCCTTCTGTTCGTCACCTTCATCATCGCCCGCGTGGTGCCCATCGACCCGGTGCTGGCCATTCTGGGCGACCGCGCGACCGACGCACAGATCGCGGCCGAGCGGCTGCGGCTGGGTCTGGACGAACCCCTGTGGAAGCAGTTCGGCATCTATGTCTGGCAGGCGGTTCAGGGCGATCTGGGCACCTCGATCCGCACCAAGCAGCCGGTGATCAGCGAAATCGCGCAGTATTTCCCGGCGACGCTGGAATTGGCGACTTTGGCCACGATCTTTGGCGTGCTGCTGGGTGTGCCGGCCGGGGTGCTGGCGGCGACCAAGCCCGGAAGCTGGGCGGATCAGCTGGTGCGGCTGGTGGGGCTGATGGGTTATTCGATGCCGGTCTTCTGGCTGGGGCTGATGGGGCTTTTGCTGTTCTACGGCGTTCTGGGCTGGGTCGGCGGGCCGGGGCGGCTGGATGCGGCCTTTGACATGATGTTCGAATTCGAGGTGACACAGCACACAGGCATGATCCTGCTGGATACCGCCCTTGCCGGCCGTTGGGACATGTTTGCCAATGCGATCAGCCACATCATCCTGCCGGCGGGCATTCTGGGCTATCTGTCGATGGCCTATATCAGCCGGATGACCCGCAGCTTCATGATGAACGAACTGGGGCAGGAATACATCACCACCGCCCGCGTCAAGGGCATGCCCGAACGGCGGGTGATCTGGGTTCACGCCATGAAGAACGTGATGGTGCCGCTGATCACCGTGGTCGCGCTGTCCTATGCCTTCCTTCTGGAAGGCGCGGTGCTGACCGAGACGATCTTTGGCTGGCCGGGCCTTGGCAGCTATATCACCGATGCGCTGCTGGTGGGCGACATGCCCTCGGTCCTGGGCGGCACGGTGGTGGTGGGCGTGGCCTATATCGGGCTGAACATGCTGTCCGACGTGCTTTACCGTCTTGTCGATCCGAGGGCGCGCTGATGGCCGAACTTGCTGCATGGCTGCGCGACCCCAGCCCGAAAAGCCGCCTTCAGGCGCGTCTGGGCCAGGGCTACATGGGCTGGCTGCGGTTCCGTCGCAACCCGCTGGCGATGATCGGGCTTCTGATCGTGATGCTGCTCTTGGTCGTCGCGGCGCTGGCGCCGGTTCTGGCGCCGCATGACCCGATCACGCAGGACCTGCGGATGCGCCTGCTGCCGCCGCTGACCGAGGGGCATATCCTTGGCACCGACGATTTCGGCCGGGACATCCTTTCGCGGCTGATCATGGGCAGCCGGATCACGCTCTTCATCATCGCCATGGTCGCGGTGACGGCGCCCCTGTTCGGGATGCTGGTCGGCACGGTGGCGGGCTATTTCGGCGGGCTGGTGGATGAGGTGCTGATGCGCCTGACCGATATCTTCCTGGCCTTCCCCAAGCTGATCCTGGCGCTGGCGCTGGTTGCGGTTCTGGGCCCGGGGATGGAGAATGCGGTTCTGGCCATCGCGCTGACCTCATGGCCGCCCTATGCCCGGGTGGCGCGGGCCGAAACCCTGACGGTGCGCAATTCCGACTATATCGCGGCGGTGCGGCTGCAGGGCGCGGGCGCCGGGCGGATCATCCTGGGCCATGTGATGCCGATGTGCCTGCCCTCGGTCATCATCCGCGTCACGCTGGACATGGCAGGCGTGATCCTGATTGCCGCGGGGCTGGGGTTCCTTGGCCTTGGCGTGCAGCCGCCGATGCCCGAATGGGGGGCGATGATCTCGGCCGGGCGGAAATACCTGTTCGAACAGTGGTGGGTCGCCACCATGCCCGGCCTTGCCATCTTCATCGTCAGCCTTGGCTTCAACCTTCTGGGCGACGGCCTGCGCGACGTGCTTGACCCGAGGAATTCCGGCAAATGACCCTGCTTTCGGTTCAAAACCTGCGCGTCAGTTTCGACACCGAGGCCGGTCTGGTCGAAGCCGTGCGCGGCGTGTCCTTCAGTCTGGGCCGCGAGCGCCTGGGCATCGTCGGCGAAAGCGGCTCGGGCAAGACGCAGACCGGCCGCGCCGTGCTGCGGCTGATCCGCCCGCCCGGCCGTATCGAGGCCGACCGCATGGATTTCGACGGTCAGAACCTGATGACGGCGTCCGAGCGCGAAATGCGCGCCCTGCGCGGGCGCCGCATCGCCATGGTGATGCAGGACCCGAAATACTCGCTGAACCCGGTGATGAAGGTCGGCGCGCAACTGATGGAGGGCTTGCGCCAGCGCGACCGGCTGGGCCGGGCCGAGGCCCATGCCAAGGCCGTCGCCGCGCTGGACGCCGTGCAGATCCGCGACCCGGAACGGGTGATGGAGGCCTATCCGCACGAATTGTCGGGCGGGATGGGCCAGCGGGTGATGATCGCCATGATGCTGATCCCCGACCCCGACCTGCTGATCGCCGACGAACCGACCAGCGCGCTGGACGTCACGGTTCAGGCCGAGGTCCTGTCGATCCTTGACGGTCTGGTCAGGACCCGCGGCATGGGGCTGATCTTCATCAGCCACGACCTGCGGCTGGTGGCGCGGTTCTGCGACCGGGTGCTGGTGATGTTCAAGGGCCGCGTGGTCGAGGAACTGGCCGCGCGCGACCTGATGCAGGCCCGCCATCCCTATACCCAGGGCCTGTTGAACTGCCTGCCGCGCATCGGCGGGCCGCGCGTGCCGCTGCCGGCGCTGGACCGCAACGCAGAATGGGCCCGGTGACATGGCGCTGATCGAGATCGACAACCTCTCTGTCACCTTCACCGCCAAGGGCCGCCCGGTTCATGCCGTGCGCGGCGTGTCGCTGGCGGTGGGCGAACGCGAAAGCTACGGGCTGGTCGGCGAAAGCGGATCGGGCAAGTCCACCATCCTGCGGGCGATCTGCGGGCTGGCGCCGGTGTCGGGCGGCACCATCCGCATCGGCGGTCAGCCCCTGCCCGAACCGCGCGGCCGCGCCTTCAGCCGGCAGGTGCAGATGGTCTTCCAGGACCCCTACGCCAGCCTGCACCCCCGCCACACCATCGACCGCACGCTGTCAGAGCCGCTGGCGATCCACGGCATCGGCGAAACCGATGCCCGCGTCGTGCGTGCGCTGGAAGATGTCGGCCTGCCCGCCAGCTTTCGCTTCCGCTTCCCGCATCAGCTTTCGGGCGGGCAGCGCCAGCGTGTCGCCATCGCCCGCGCCCTGATGCTGGAGCCGAAGATCCTGCTTCTGGACGAACCGACCAGCGCGCTGGATGCCAGCGTGCAGGCCGAAACGCTGAACCTTCTGAACCGGCTGCGCGCCGAGCGGGGTCTGACCTTCCTGATGGTCAGCCACGACCTTGCCGTGATCGACCACATGTGCGACCGCATCCTGGTCATGCAGCACGGTCAGGCGGTGGAGGAACTTCCGCGCGAAGCGCTGGCCGCCGCCGCCATGAAGACCGCCTACGCCCAAAGCCTTTTCGCCGCCTCGGCCGACCGGATGCTGGAAAGCTGACATCCTCTCTCTGCAAATATCCCGGGGTCCGGGGCAGCGCCCCGGTTCCGCCGGCAACCACAGGAACCTTCCGATGATCCCCGTATTCGACGGCCACAACGACCTGCTGCTGCGGCTTTACAACGCCCCCGACCGGCGCAAGGAAATCTGGCTGACGGGCGAAGGCAAGGGCCATCTGGACCTGCCGCGGATGCAGGCCGGCGGGTTTGCCGGCGGGTTCTTTGCCATCTACATCCCCTCGCCCGAGGCCGATGACGGGCTGGACTACATGACGGCGATGGAGAACCCGCCCTTCTCGCTGCCGCTGTCCGACCTGATCGACCACAGGGCGGCGCAGCCGGTGGCGCTGGCCATGGCAGGCCATCTGCGCTGGATGGAGCGGGCGTCGGACGGCCGCTTCAAGGTCTGCACCACGGCGGCGGAGCTGCGCGACTGTCTGGCGCGGGGCGTGATCTCGGGCATCATGCATCTGGAAGGCGCCGAGGCCATCGGACCCGATCTGGATGCGCTTTACCTGTGGCGCGACATGGGCCTGCGCTCGCTGGGGCCGGTGTGGTCGCGGCCGACGGTCTTTGGCCATGGCGTGCCCTTCGCCTTTCCGTCCTCGCCCGATACGGGTGAGGGGCTGACGCTGGCGGGCAAAGACCTTGTGCGGCTGTGCAACCGGCTGGGCATCATGATCGACCTCAGCCACATCACCGAAAAGGGCTTCTGGGATGTGGCCGGGCTGAGCGATGCGCCGCTGGTTGCCACCCATTCCAACGCCCATGCCATCACGCCGTCGTCGCGCAACCTGACCGACCGGCAACTGGCGGCGATCCGCGAAAGCGGCGGGATGGTGGGGCTGAATTATGCCACCTCGTTCCTGCGCCGCGACGGCAAGCAGTCGGCCGATATGGGATGGCAGGATGTGCTGGCCCATCTGGACCACCTGCTGGAACATCTGGGCGAGGATCATCTGGGGCTGGGGTCGGATTTCGACGGGGCGACGATTCCGGTGGGCATCACCGATGTGGCCGGCCAGCAGAACCTTGTGCAGGCGATGCGCGACCATGGCTATGGCGAGACGCTTCTGGAGAAGATCTGCCATCGGAACTGGTTCCGGCTGCTGGAGCGGACCTGGGGCGGCTGAGCGCCCCTGGCTGCCTGCGGGCCGGGGGCCAGCCCCCGGACCCCCGGAGTATTTCGAAAGGTGCAATTGCAAGGGGGCGAAAGGTAAATCGGTGCGGCGCGGCGAGGCTTGCCAAAGGCCGCGCGGCCTTTCACGATCTGCCTTGGAGGAACCGCCATGACGCTTGCCCTTGTGACCGCCGGACCTTCGGCCATCGGCCGCAGCCTTGTCATCGCGCTTGCGGGCGCGGGGCATGATGTGGCCTTCACCCATATGGGGCAGACAGACGCCGCCGAGGCGCTGGCCGGGCAGGTGCGCGGCCTTGGCCGGGCGGCGCTGGCGGTGGAAAGCGACGCGGGCGATCCGGTTCAGGTCGAGCGCTTTCACGCCATGGCGGCCGACTGGGCGGGGGCGGCGCCCTCGGTGATGGTGAACAACGCCGGAATCCAGACCTGGTCGCGGCTGGTTGATCTGGACGTGGCCGACTGGGACCGGGTGATGGCCACCAACCTGCGCGGCACCTTCCTGAACACCAAGGCGGCGGCCACGGCGATGATGGCGGCCGGTCAGGGCGGGGCCATCGTCAACCTGGGGTCGGGCTGCAACAAGCTCGCCTTCCCGAGGCTGGTCGATTACACGGCGTCGAAAGGCGGGATTGAACAGTTCACCAAGGTGGCAGCGGTGGAACTGGGGCCGTCCGGCATCCGGGTGAACTGCATCGCGCCGGGGGCGATTGCCACCGAGCGGACGGCGGCCGAGGCCGGTGACTACGCCGGCACCTGGGCGCGGGTGACACCGCTGCGCCGGGTGGGCACGCCGGACGATCTGGCCGGGCCGCTGCTGTTTCTCGTCTCGGATGCCGCGGCTTTCGTCACCGGGCAGACGCTGTGGGTTGATGGCGGGGTCTTCAGCCAGGCGATGTGGCCCTATGAGACTTAGGGCGTGATGTCACGCAGCTTCCGGGCGGCGGGGGTGGTGGTGCGTGAGATCACGCACCCTACAGGGCGCTGGCCTTGTAAGCGGCCTTCGCAAGCCAGTCGGGGTTGATCTCTATCCCCCAGCCGGGGGCATCGGTGACGGTGGCGTGGCCGTCTTCGATCCGGTAGGGGTCGCCCAGGAAAAGGCCGTCCTGCCAAGGGTAGTAGTCAAGCCCCTCGATCGAGAATTCCAGATACTTGCCGGGGTTCGGGATGGCGCGCAGTAGGTGCATGGTGGCCATGGTCACAAGGCCCAGATTCGCCGCATGGGGCGTGACCGGCAGGCCGGCGGCGGCCCCCATGCGGCAGACTTCCAGCGTGCGGTGGATGCCGCCCATATACAGGATGTCGGGCTGCAGGATATCGACGGCACGGTGTTCGATCATCAGTTGCCAGGCCGAAAACTCACAATCCTGTTCGCCACCCGCCACGTCCAGCGACAGGGCGGCGCGCACCTGGGCGGTCTGGTCAACCTCCCAATAGGGGCAGGGCTCCTCGAAATGCCCGATGCCGTGGTCCTGCAGCATTTGGCCGACTTCGATGGCGCGGGCGGGCGAATAGCAGGAGTTGCCGTCCACCAACTTGTCCACCCCGTCGCCCAGCGCCTTTGAGACCACGGGAATGACCGCCTCGGTCCGGCCGGGCCATTCATCCTGATCGCGGCCGCATTCGGCGCCGACCCGCCATTTGAAGGCAGTAAAGCCATGGGCATCGCGCAGGCGCAGGAAGCGGGCGGCTTCATCCTCGGGGGTGATGTCGCGTTTCATCGAACTGGCATAGGCGCGCACGCGGCCGGGGCTGCCGCCGATGAGGCTGGCGACCGGCTTGCCTTCGACCTTGCCGCGCAGATCCCACAGCGCGGTGTCCAGCCCCGCCTGTGCCCGGCGCAGATAGCTGCCGGGGAACTTGTGTTCCTTTTCGTAGATGCGGCGGATGGTGTCGGCGAAGTCGAGCGCATCGGCGCCAAGGGCGTGGGGCGCCACCTGGCGATGAAATATCTCGCAGGTGATGTCGGCCTGATAGGTGGAAACCTGCCCCCAGCCCTGACTGCCGTCTTCGGCCGTGGCGCGCACGAAGCCGACGAACGGGGTGGTAAAGGTTTCAAGTCTGACGATTTTCATGCGGCACTCCGTCCCGGTCTGGCAAAGGTTAGCCCCGCGCTAAGCACTGCTCAGCCATTTCCGCGCCCAACTGTTCCGCGCGCGACGTGAAAGTTCGGTGACAAGTTGCGGCGGGGGTGCTTTCATTGCCCTGTCCCGCAGCCGGAGTCCCGCCGATGACCCGCCACGATCCGAACCTGAACCCCATCGAGGAACTGCGCCGCAATGTCGGCGTGCCGTTCGAGCAGGCGCTTGCCATGCCGAAGTCGGTCTATACCGACCCCGGATTTGCCGAAGCCGAGATGACCCATATCTTTGCCCGTGACTGGCTGTGCGCCGGCCGGGCCGAAGCGCTGCCGAACCCCGGCGACTACCTGACGATGAACATCTCGGGTGAGCCGATCATCGTGCTGCGCGACCGCGAGGGCACGCTGCGGGCGATGTCGAATGTATGCCGCCACCGCATGTCCACCCTTCTGGAAGGGCGGGGGAATACGCGGTCCATCGTCTGCCCCTATCACGCCTGGACCTACAACCTTGACGGCTCGCTGCGCGGGGCCCCGGCGATGGCGCTGAACGAAAGCTTCTGCAAGGATCAGATCGCCCTGCCGAAGGTGCGCTGCGAGGAATGGCTGGGCTGGATCATGGTCACGCTGAACCCCGACGCGCCGCCCCCCGCCGAACGGCTGGCCGAGGTAGAGGCGCTGGTCGGCAAGTATCAGATGCAGAACTACCATGAAGCCTTCCGCGAGGAATTCCGCTGGGCCACCAACTGGAAGGTGCTGGCCGAGAATTTCATGGAAAGCTACCACCTGCCGGTCTGCCATCAGGACACGATCGGGCATACGGTGGACCTGTTGAAGATGACCTGCCCCGAAGGGCTGCCGGCCTTCAACTATCACTACATCATCAAGAACGACGCGCTGGACCTGACGCTGGCCCATCCGACGAACACCACGCTGCAGGGCGATGACCGGCGGACGACCTGGCTTCTGTCGATCTACCCGTCGCTGCTGATCACGCTGTCGCCCGGCTACTTCTGGTATCTGTGCCTGACGCCCGACGGGCCGGGCCATGTGAACGTGCTGTTCGGCGGCGGCCTTGCGCCGGAATTCGTGGCGGACCCCAAGGCGCAGGAGCATTTCGCCCGGCTGAAGGCGCTGCTGGACGAGGTGAACCTTGAGGACAAGGGCTGTGTCGAGCGGGTCTATCGCGGCTTGTGCGCCGATCTGTCCAGCCCAGGCCCGCTGAGCCATCTGGAGCGGCCGAATTACGACTTCGCCCGCTACATCGCCGGAATGATGCCCGCCTGAGCCGGCCGGCGGGGGTCAGTCCCCCGCCACCCGCAGCACGATCTTGCCGATATGGCCCGAGCTTTCCAGCCGCCAATGCGCGGCGGGGGCTTCGGTCAGGGCGAAGGTGCTGTCGATCACCACGCGCAGCGCGCCGCGCGCGATCATCGGCCAGACATGGGTTTCGACCGCGCGGGCGATGGCGGCCTTGGCCTGATCGCTTTGCGGCCGCAGGGTTGATCCGGTGATGGTCAGCCGGCGCATCATGACCTCGGCGAAGTTCAGTTCGATCTTCGGCCCTTGCAGGAAGGCAATCTGCACCAGCCGGCCATCATCGGCCAACGCCTTGATATTGCGGGGAAGGTAGGGGCCACCCACCATGTCGAGGATCAGGTCGGCGCCGCCCATCGCCCTGACGGCGGGAACGAAATCCTCTTCACGGTAATTGATCGCCCGTTCGGCACCCAGTTCGGTGCAGGCCGCACATTTTTCGTCGCTGCCGGCGGTGGCGATGACGCGCGCGCCCAGCGC
The DNA here is from genome assembly GCA_014859945.1 of Paracoccaceae bacterium. Lineage (GTDB taxonomy): Bacteria > Pseudomonadota > Alphaproteobacteria > Rhodobacterales > Rhodobacteraceae > Fuscibacter. The sequence continues at coordinate 22,536 of JACZKR010000168.1, forward strand.
CCGCGCGATCTGGATGGCGGTGGTGCCGATGCCCGAGGTGCCGCCGTGAACCAGAAACCGCTCCCCGGCCTTCAGCCCGCCGCGCATCACGATGTTGGACCAGACGGTAAAGCAGGTTTCGGGCAGGCAGGCCGCCTCGCGCAGGGACAGCCCTTCGGGCACGGGCAGGGCATGCGCCTCGTGGCAGGCGGCATATTCGGCATAGGCGCCGCCGGGAAAAAGGGCGCAGACCTTGTCGCCGATTTTCCAGCGTGTGACGCCCGGCCCGGTTTCCACCACGGTTCCGGCGCCTTCCAGCCCCGGCAGGGGTGAGGCGCTGGCGGGCGGGGCGTAAAGGCCGGCGCGTTGCAGCGCATCGGGGCGGTTCACCCCGGCCCAGGCCAGCCGCACGATGATCTGGCCGTGGCCCGGCACCGGCACCGGCAGATTTGCGGGCTGCAGCACATCGGGATCGCCCGGCGCGGTGATTTCAACCGCAAGCATCGAATGGGAAAGCGACATTCAGGCCCCCTGCCTGTTGCGTCCGGGCAGATCGGCGGCTTCGGGCGCGCGGATCCGGTCCAGGAAGGACAGCGGCCCCTGCATCAGCGCCCGGCCCAGCGGATTGGCCCGCAGGCTGGCTTTGGCCTTTTCGACCTGCATCACCTGTTCGATGCGGCGGTCGAGGAAGGCGCGGGTGTCGGCATCATCTTCGGAGGTGTCGCCCAGCCAGTACAGCACCGTCGCCCCATAGACCGCCGACAGGGTGGCGCGCTTGGTGTACCAGTTCAGATCGCGCGAGCTGTCACCCAGCGCCGTCCAGATTGCGTCGGCAGTGCCCCAGATCAGCCCCGCCCCTTCGGCCGCATGACCGGGCAGCGCAAACAGGGCCGAGCCGCGCCGCACCAGTTCACGGTCGGCCGCCTGCAGCCGCAGCATCACCGCCGCCGCCACCCGGTCGCGAAAGCGCATGCCTGCCAGATCCAAGAGCGCCAGCGCCTCGGCCATCCGCGCATCGCCCCGGCGGTGATAGGCCGCCGCCAGATCGGCGCCGCCGCGCGGGAAAAGCGCCCGGGCCACCGCCCCGGGCACGCCCGAATCGCTGATGGCGGCGGCCAGCGTGGTTTCCGACCAGCCATCGAAGGGCACATGGGGCAAAGCGGCCTCAAGCACGGTTTCCAGCGGGTTTTCCATGGTCAGCCTCGCATTTCCGCAGCGGAAGGTGGACAAGCGTCCCGGGCTTTGCTATGGCCCGCGCGCCTGCACATCAAGTGCAACTCTAACTTAGGAAGGTGGTGACAACCACATGCAGGTCAGCGTCCGCGACAATAACGTCGAGCAAGCCCTCCGGGCCCTCAAGAAAAAGCTCCAGCGCGAAGGCGTGTTCCGCGAAATGAAGCTCAAGCAGCATTTCGAGAAACCGTCGGTCAAGAAAGCGCGCGAGCAAGCCGAAGCGGTCCGCCGTGCGCGCAAACTGGCGCGCAAGAAGGCGCAACGCGAAGGCGCTCTCTAAGGCGTTTCAGCGACACTGGGGCAGCGATGCCCACCCGATCAACCCCCGGCTGGTCCGGGGGTTTTTCATTTCGGGGCGGTGCGTGCAAGCACGCACCCTACGGGCGTTTCACCCGGTTCACATGGCCCATCTTGCGGCCGGGCTTCACCTTGGCCTTGCCGTAAAGGTGGATGGCGGCGTCGCGTTCCCTGGCAATCGCCGGGACGCGCAGCACATCGTCGCCGATCAGGTTCTCCATCACCACATCGGCAAATCGGCTGCCGTCGCCCAGGGGCCAGCCGGCCACGGCGCGGATATGCTGTTCGAACTGGTCCACGGCGCAACCGTTCTGCGTCCAGTGGCCCGAATTGTGAACGCGCGGGGCGATTTCGTTCACGATCAGCCCTTGCGGCGTGACGAACAGTTCCACCCCCATCACCCCCACATAATCCAGCGCGTTCAGGATGCGGGCGGCCAGCAGCACGGCATCGGTGCGCTGGCTGGCACTCAGGCGGGCGGGGATGGTGGTGGTGGCCAGGATGCCGTCCTTGTGGACATTCTCACCCGGGTCATAACAGGCGACCGAGCCGTCCAGCCCGCGCGCCGCGATCACCGAAACCTCATGGGTGAAGTCGACGAAGCCCTCCAGCACCGAAGGCGCGCCGTTCATCGCCGCCAGCGCCGGGGCGGCATCGGACAGGGCGCGGATGCGGGCCTGCCCCTTGCCGTCATAGCCAAGGCGCGTGGTCTTGAGGATGGCCGGATGGCCGATCTTCAGCAGGGCGGTTTCCAGATCGGCAGCGGTGGTCACGGCGGCATAGGGCGCGGTGGTCAGGCCGATCTGGTTCAGGAAATCCTTCTCGGCGATGCGGTCCTGGCTGACGGCCAGCGCGCGGCGGTTCGGGCGGATGGGGCGCAGCGCCTCGATCGCGTCCAGGGCCTCGGCCGGCACATTCTCGAACTCATAGGTCACCACATCGACCGAAGCGGCAAAGGCGCGCAGGGCGTCAAGGTCTTCGTAGGGCGCGGTGGTCACCCGGTCGGCGACATGGCCGGCAGGCGGGTTGGCGGCGGGTTCGTAGATGTGGCTGCGAAAGCCAAGGCGGCTGGCCGCGACCGACAGCATGCGGCCCAGTTGCCCGCCGCCCAGAATGCCGATGGTCGCGCCGGAGAGAAGGGCATCATTCATCCTTCGGCTCCTCGGGGATCGAGGCCGAAAGCGCCTCACGCCAGGCGTCCAGACGCGCGGCAAGGGCAGGGTTTGAGATGGCCAGAATGCCCGCCGCCATCAGCCCGGCATTGGCCGCACCGGCCGCCCCGATGGCCATGGTTGCCACCGGATAGCCCTTGGGCATCTGGACGATGGAATAAAGGCTGTCCACGCCCGACAGGGCCTTGGTCTGCACCGGAACGCCGATGACCGGAACCCGGGTTTTCGAGGCCATCATCCCCGGCAGATGCGCCGCGCCGCCGGCGCCCGCGATGATCACCTTCAGCCCGCGCCCGGCAGCCGCCTTGCCATAGCTCCACAGCCGGTCGGGCGTGCGGTGGGCGCTGACGATCTTCGCCTCATAGGAGATGCCGAGTTCGTCCAGGATCAGCGCCGCTTCCTTCATCGTCGGCCAGTCCGACTGGCTTCCCATGATGATTCCGACATCCACGGCCATGCGCGCCCCCAATGTTCCTTAGCCGCCGCTTATACCGGGGGGCGGGGTGCGACAAGGGGATTGGGCGGATTGGCCGGCGGTCAGGCGATGATATCGGGGATCAGCCGGTCTTCCAGCTTCACGATCTGATCCTTCAGCGCCAGCTTCTGCTTCTTCAGCCGCCGCAGGGTCAGCTGATCGGGGCGGCCGGTGATTTCCAGCGCCATGATCGCCTCATCCAGATCGCGATGCTCACGCCGCAGCACCTCAAGCTTGACGCGCAGCATCTCCTCGAAATTCATCTCGCTGGGGGCATTCATGGCTGGATGGGTTCCGGTCTTCTGGCTTTGGGTCAGAATACACGATTCGCCCTTCCGGGGCGAGAAATCTGCATCGATTGATCAAAATTCCGGGCCGCGCGGGGCCTTGCGGCAGATGGCGCGGCGCCCCATATTTGGCCTGTCGGGTGCCCGTCCGGGGCCCGGCGGTTGAATGTCGCTTCCCGAAGGACATGCAGATGACAAAACTTTCCTTTGGCGCCCATCCCTTCCTTCTGGGGTTCGAACAGCTTGAGCGGCTGGTCGAGCGGACGGCCAAGACCGCTTCCGAGGGCTATCCGCCCTTCAACATCGAAGCCGTCAGCGAAAATGCCTACCGCATCACGCTGGCCGTTGCCGGTTTCCGCGAGGACGATCTGGCGATTACCGTCGAGGACCGCCAGCTGGTGATCCGCGGCCGGCAGGCCGATGACACCGCCGAGCGGGTTTTCCTGCACCGGGGAATCGCCGCGCGGGCGTTCCAGCGCAGTTTCGTTCTGGCCGACGGGGTCGAGGTGGCGGGGGCAAGTCTGGAGCATGGGCTTCTGAACATCGACCTGCGGCGGTCGGTTCCGGAAACCGTGGTGCAGACCATCCGCATCGGGCGCTAACAGGAGGATTGTCAGATGGATGTGAAATTTGAAGGCCTGCCCGAGACCGAGCAGAGCATCGTCTATGTCCGGCCCGTGCCGGTGGCCGACCTGCCGGCCGAGGTTCAGGCGCAGATCGGCGGGCTGACCACGGTCTATTCGGTGAACCGCCCGGATGGTGAGCGTCTGGCGCTGGTCGCCGACCGCAAGCTGGCGTTCGCGCTTGCCCGCCAGCATGATCTGGCGCCGGTGAACGTTCACTGAAGGCCGCGAGGCGCGCAATGAAAAGGGCCGCCCCCGGAAGGGCGGCCCTTTGTCGTTTGGCCCTGGCGGCGATCAGGCCTTGATCAGGCCCATCGCCTCAAGCTTCAGGATGACCTCATGCGCGCAGGCATCGACATCGGTGCCTTCGGTGTCGATCACCAGTTCGGCGTTGGTCGGCGTCTCATAGGGGTCCGAGATGCCGGTGAATTCCTTGATCTTGCCTTCACGGGCCAGCTTGTAGAGGCCCTTGCGGTCACGCTTTTCGCATTCCTCGACCGAGGTCGCCACATGCACCTCGATGAAGGCGCCGAAGGCCTCGATCATCTCGCGCACGGCGCGGCGGGTCGCGGTATAGGGCGCGATCGGGGCGCAGATGGCGATGCCGCCGTTCTTGGTGATTTCCGAAGCGACATAGCCGATGCGGCGGATGTTGATGTCACGGTGTTCCTTGCTGAACCCCAGTTCCGACGACAGATGCTTGCGCACCACATCGCCGTCCAGCAGCGTCACCGGGCGGCCGCCCTGTTCCATCAGCTTGACCATCAGCGCGTTGGCGATGGTGGATTTGCCCGAGCCCGACAGGCCGGTGAAGAACACGGTGAAGCCCTGCTTGTCGCGCGGCGGCGAGGTGCGGCGCAGCTGGGTCACCACTTCGGGGAACGAGAACCATTCCGGAATATCCAGCCCCTCGCGCAGGCGGCGGCGCAGTTCGGTGCCCGAGATGTCCAGAACGGTGCAGCCTTCCGGCACTTCGTTCGCCGGGAAATACTGCGCCTTTTCCTGCACATAGACCATGTGTTTGAAGTCAACCATGGTGATGCCCATTTCGGCTTCGTGCTTCTTGAACAGCTCCTGCGCGTCATAGGGGCCGTAGAAGTCCTTGCCCTGGCTGTTCTTGCCCGGGCCGGCATGGTCACGGCCGACGATGAAATGGGTCACGCCGTGGTTCTTGCGAATCAGGCCGTGCCAGACCGCCTCACGCGGGCCAGCCATGCGCATGGCCAGGTTCAGAAGGCTCATCGTGGTGGTCGAGGCCGGATACTTGTCGATCACCGCCTCATAGCAGCGGACGCGGGTGAAGTGATCGACGTCGCCGGGCTTGGTCATGCCGACGACCGGGTGGATGATCAGGTTGGCCTGGGCTTCACGCGCGGCGCGGAAGGTCAGTTCCTGGTGGGCGCGGTGCAGCGGGTTGCGGGTCTGGAAAGCCACGACCTTGTGCCAGCCCATCTTGCGGAAGAAGGCGCGCAGTTCATTCGGCGTATCGCGGCGGGCCTTGAAATCATAATGCACGGGCTGCTGGATGCCGGTGATCGGGCCGCCCAGATAGACCTTGCCGGCGACATTGTGCAGATAGTTCACGGCCGGATGCGCCAGATCATTGGCGCCAAAGACCTTCTCGGCCTCACGGTCCTTGTTGGGCACCCATTTGTCGGTGACCGACATGATGGCCAGGATCACGCCTTCCTGATCGCGCAGCGCGATGTCCTGACCGGTGGCGACGCCCTCGGCAAACTTCTCGGAGACATCGAGGGTGATCGGCATCGGCCACAGCGTGCCGTCGGCCATGCGCATGTCTTCGACCACGCCGTCATAGTCGGCTTCGCTGAGGAAGCCCTTCAGCGGGTTGAAGCCGCCATTCATCAGCAGCTCAAGGTCGCAGATCTGGCGCGGCGTCAGATCCCAGGAAATCAGGTTGCCGGCTTCATGCTTCAGCTTCTGCGCCGAGTCATAGGAAACGAAAAGCTCCGGGATCGGCGCGTGATTGGAAAGGGCCATACTCTGCTCGCGGGGTTGGAAATTTCGGCGGGGGTGCCAATGGGTGGGCGCTGATTGACGCGGTTTGATGCAGATTTCAAGACAGAGGCGGGGAAACCCGCCGAGAAAGGGCAGAAATGCCGCGCAAAGCAGCAATCAGGGGATGTAATCATGTGCAGCGGCCCATTCCCTGAACAGAGAATTGCCGCGCCGCAGCATTCAAGGAACGTTGGCCTGACGGCCGGTCAGTGACCGGCCAGCCAGCGTTCGGCGTCAAGGGCGGCCATGCAGCCCATGCCCGCGCTGGTGACCGCCTGCCGATAGACATGGTCCGTCAGGTCACCGGCGGCAAAGACGCCCGGAATGGCGGTGCGGGTGGTGCCGGGTTCAACCTGCACATAACCGCCGTTGTGCAGGGGCAGTTGGTCTTTCACCAGTTCCGAGGCCGGCGCATGGCCGATGGCCACGAAGAAGCCGTCGCAGGGAATGTCGGTCGTCTCGCCGGTCTGCAGGTTCCGGGCGCGGACGGCGGTGACGCCAAGGGGCGCTTCGGTGCCCAGAACCTCGGTCACTTCCGAGTTCCAGACGACGGCGATCTTGGGGTGCTTGAACAGGCGGTCCTGCATGATCTTTTCGGCGCGCAGGCTGTCGCGGCGGTGGATCAGCGTGACCTTGGAGGCGAAGTTGGTCAGGAACAGCGCCTCTTCCACGGCGGTGTTGCCGCCGCCGATCACCACCACTTCCTTGCCGCGGTAGAAGAAGCCGTCGCAGGTGGCGCAGGCCGACACGCCGAAGCCCTTGAACTTCTCTTCACTGGGCAGACCCAGCCATTTGGCCTGCGCGCCCGTCGCCAGAATGACGGCATCGGCGGTGTAGGTCGCGCCGCTGTCGCCCTTGGCGGTGAAGGGGCGGTTCTGCAAGTCAAGCGAGGTGATGTAGTCGGAAATCACCTCGGCCCCCATGGCGCGGGCATGTTCCTCCATCCGCACCATCAGGTCGGGGCCCTGCACATGGCTGTCGCCGGGCCAGTTTTCCACCTCGGTCGTGATGGTCAGCTGGCCGCCGGGCTGCAGACCCTGGACAAGGATCGGGTTCAGCATCGCGCGCGCCGAATAGACGGCAGCAGTATAGCCCGCCGGGCCCGAGCCGATGATCAGAACCCTGGTGTGGCGCGTCTCGCCCATGATGGCCTCCGGTGAATTGGTCCGGCCCGATATATGCCCTTGGCCGGCAGGGCGGAAGGCCCCCCGGGTGACAGCACGTTTTCGGGGCAGATCGGGCAAGACCGCGAAATAAAACGTCGCATCCGCGAAATATTATTGCGCAGGACGCCCCGCAGGCATATCAAACGCCCAAAAAGGAGACAACGATGGCCGCCTCGAAGCTGGATCCGATCGACCGCCGAATCCTTGCCGAGCTTCAGGCCGACGGGCGCATGACCAACGTCGAGCTGGCCAGCCGGGTCGGCATTTCCGCCCCGCCCTGCCTGCGCCGCGTCCGCACGCTTGAGGAAGAAGGCTATATCCGCGGCTATCACGCCGACATCGATGCGCGCGAACTGGGGTTCGAGGTGCGGGTCTTTGCCATGGTCCGCCTGCGCAGCCAGGCCGAGACCGACCTTTCCGCCTTCGAACAGCGCTGCCGAGAATGGCCGCTGGTGCGAGAGTGCCACATGCTGAACGGCGAGATCGACTTCATCCTGAAATGCGTGGCGCCCGATCTGTCCACCTTCCAAAGCTTCCTGACGGCCCAGTTGACGGCGGCCGACAACGTGGCCAGCGTCAAGACCAGCCTTGTCATCCGCTGCGCCAAGGACGAACCCGGCCTGCCGTTCGAAGTGCTGGAAGAGCGGCTGGCCCGCAACGCCTGAACCGTCAGTCGGGCGCGGCGGGGCTGTCGTCGGCAAATTCCGTGGCCAGTTCGGTTTCCAGAAACCGCTCGAACGCATCCAGATCGACCGGCTCGAACTGACCGAAGCCCTGCATCCAGACCGAGGCGTTGCGCAGGGCGTCCGGCTCCAGCTTGCACCAGATGACACGGCCGCGCCGCTCGCGGCTGATCAGGCCCGCGTCGGCCAGCGTCGCGAGGTGTTTCGAGATGGCGGCAAGGCTCATCTGAAAGGGTTCGGCCACGTCGGTCACCGCCATGTCGTCTTCCAGAAGCATGTTCAGGATCGCCCGGCGCGTCGGGTCGGCCAGTGCGGCAAAGACGGTGGAAAGCGGGTCGGCCATGGGCGGACTATCGGGGCGGCCAGCGCAATCGTCAACCGGATGGTTGAATATCGTCAGGCCGGCATCAGGCCCTTTCGGGTGGCGCGGATGGCGACGGCGCGATAGCGAATGTGCCTGATATCAACGGGTTGCGCGGCAAGGCTAAGGGGATTTGGCGCCTTGACTCAGAAGGGGCTTGCCCGTAGTTCAGGGCCAACTCTTCCAGGGGGTCACCCGATGCCTTCCGAGCCCGACCGCGCACGACTTGAGGCGCTGGAAAAACGGCTTCAGGCGGCGCGCGGGGCCGAGGCGGCGGGCAAGGCCCCGGGCGCCAACCCGCGGGGAGAAGACCTGAGTCAGGCACAGCTGGCCTGGCGCATGGTGATCGAGCTTGTGGCCGGTCTGGCGATCGGCTTCGGCATCGGATTCGGGCTGGACCGCTTTTTCGGGACCATGCCGCTGTTTCTGGTGCTGTTCATCTTCGCGGGGCTGGCGGCTGGCGTAAAAACCATGCTGCGCTCGGCGAAGGAAGTGCAGGACAGACGGGCCGCCGCGGCGGCCAAGCAAGGGGAAGACGAACGTGGCTGGTGAAGCAGAAGCACATGGCGAAGGCGCGGGCCTGGCGTTCCACCCGCTTGACCAGTTCAAGGTGACCCCGCTGTTCGGGGACGGCCCGATCGAGTGGTACACGATCACCAACGTGACGCTGTGGATGGCGCTGGCGGTTCTGGCGATCATCCTGGTCTTCGCCGTGGGTTCCAAGGGCCGCGCCGTGGTGCCGACGCGCATCCAGTCGGTCGGCGAGATGGCTTACGGCTTCGTCTACAAGATGGTCGAGGATGTCGCGGGCCATGATGGCGCGAAGTTCTTCCCGCTGATCATGACGCTGTTCGTCTTCATCCTGTTTGCCAACATGCTCGGCCTGCTGCCCGGGTCGTTCACCCCCACCTCGCATATCGCGGTGACGGCGGTGCTGGGCTTTGGCTTCTTCATCTTCGTGACGGTTCTGGGCTTTGCCAAGAACGGCGTCCACTTCCTGGGCCTGTTCTGGATGTCGGATGCGCCGCTGATCCTGCGCCCGATCATCGCGGTCATCGAGGTGATTTCCTACTTCGTGCGTCCGGTCAGCCACTCGATCCGTCTTGCCGGCAACATCATGGCGGGCCACGCCGTTATGAAGGTTTTCGCCGCCTTCGCGCCCCTGGTGCTGATCTCGACCATCGGTGTGGTCGTGACCCCGGTCTCGATCCTGGCGATCACGGCGATCTACGCGCTTGAGGTGCTGGTTGCCTTCATCCAGGCCTATGTCTTCACGATCCTCGCCTGCGTTTACCTGAAGGATGCGCTGCATCCGGGTCACTGATCCGCAGGCCCCCTACCCACCAGATTCCATCGTAAGGAGAAGAAACATGGAAATCGCTGCAGCCGCTGCTCTCGGCAAATTCATCGGCGCCGGTCTGGCCGCCATCGGTTCGGGCGCTGCCGCCATCGGTGTTGGCAACGTTGCCGGCAACTTCCTGGCGGGTGCCCTGCGCAACCCGTCGGCCGCCGGTTCGCAAACCGCGACCCTCTTCATCGGTCTGGCCTTCGCGGAAGCTCTGGGGATCTTCTCGTTCCTCGTCGCGCTTCTGCTGATGTTCGCCGTCTGATCTGACGCTCGCATCCTTACGGTCGGGGGTGGCGCCTCGCGCCATCCCCGAGAATCCAGAAGGGTCCGACGGAGGACAAGATGACGACCACCAACACCACCACCGAAGCGGTTGCAGATGCCGCCCACGGGGCCGCCGAGGCGGGCTCGGGCGGGATGCCGCAACTTGACTTCTCGACCTTCCCGAACCAGATCTTCTGGCTCGTCGTCTCGCTTCTGGTGATCTACTTCGTGCTGTCGCGCGTGGCCCTGCCCCGCATCGCCGGCACCCTGGCCGAGCGCAAGGGCACCATCACCAACGACCTGGCAGCGGCCGAAGAGCTGAAGCAGAAGGCCGTTGCGGCCGAGAAGGCCTATAACGACGCACTGGTTCAGGCCCGCGCCGAAGCCGGCAAGATCGTGGCGCAGGCCCGTGCCGACATTCAGGCCGACCTGAACGTGGCAACCGCCAAGGCCGATGCCGAAATCGCCGCCAAGGCCGCGGAATCGGAGAAGAAGATCGCCGAAATCCGTGCCGGCGCCATGGAAGCGGTCAGCGCCGTTGCCCGTGACACCGCGGCCGAACTGGTTTCGGTGCTGGGCGGCAAGGCCGATCCGGCTGCCGTCGAAGCCGCCGTTACCGCCGCGCTGAAAGGGTAAGCCATGAAGAAGATCGCATTTGCCCTTCCGCTTCTGGCCGCCACGCCCGCGATGGCTGCCTCGGGCCCGTTCTTTTCGCTGCACAACACGAACTTCGTCGTGCTGCTGGCCTTTCTGGTCTTTGTCGGCATCCTGCTGAAGTTCAAGGTTCCGGCCAAGATCGCCGGGATGCTGGACGCCCGCGCCAATCTGATCAAGGCCGAGCTGGACGAAGCCAAGGCGCTGCGCGAAGAGGCCCGGCTGCTGCTGTCTTCCTATGAGAAGAAGCAGAAAGAGATGCAGGAGCAATCCGAACGCATCGTTGCCTCGGCCAAGGAAGAAGCGCTGGCCGCCGCCGCCCAGGCCCGCGAGGACCTGAAGGCTTCGATCGCGCGCCGTCTGGCCGCCGCCGAAGATCAGATCGCCTCGGCCGAAACCTCGGCCATCCGTCAGGTGCGCGAGCAGGCGGTTCAGGTCGCCGTGGCTGCCGCCGGCGCGGTTCTGGCCAAGCAGACCGACGCCGCGAGTGCCGCCGCCTCGATCGACGCGGCCATCGGCCAAGTTGAAGCCAAGCTGCACTGATTGCGGGATAATTTCGGCTGATGGCCCGGGCACCAGCCCCGGGCCATTTGCATTTCAGCGGGCTTTCTCGTGTTCCAGCCGCTGGCGTGCAATCGCCTCATTCCGGTCGGCGCGCATGCGGTCGGTCATCGCGTCGCGGACATAATCCATATGCACCTCGACCGCCGCCCGCGCGGCACCCGGGTCACGCGCCATCAGCGCGTCGTTGATGGCGCGGTGCTGGTCAAGCAGCTGGTCGCGGGTGATGCGGTTCTTGAACATCATCTGACGGTTATAGAAGACGCCCTTCCGCAGCAGGTCATACATTGATCGCATCATGTGCAGCATGACCACGTTGTGGCTGGCTTCGATGATCGCCATGTGGAAGGCGGCATCCAGTTCGGCTTCGTCCGAGGGGTCGCGCTTCTGATGGGCGACTTCCATCTTGTTGAAGATCGTCTCGATCACCTTCAGATCGGTGTCCGAGCCCAGCCGCGCCGCGCGGTCTGCCGCCAGCCCCTCCATATCCCGGCGAAAGGCGATGTAGTCGAAAACCGCCTCATCATGATCGGCAAACAGCTGCACCAGCGCGGGTGAAAAGGCCGAACCCAGCACATCGCCGACATAGATGCCCGAGTTGGGGCGGCTGACCAGAAGCCCGCGCTGCTGCAACTCGGCCACCGCTTCGCGCAGCGAGGGGCGCGAGACGCCCAGCCTTTCGGACAGTTCGCGTTCCGAGGGCAGCCGCTCACCGGGTTGCAGGATACCACGCAGAATCAGAAGCTCGATCTGGCGGACCACGCTGTGAGAGAGCTTCTCGGCTTCGATCTTGTGGAATGGCATCGCAAACGCCCCTGATTGGTCGAAACATATGACCAATAGGGGGCGGGCCTCAATGCAAAAAGGGCCGGCAATGCCGGCCCCCTGCTTAATTCTTCGGCACCGATCAGCGGGTCGGGCGAATGATGATCTCGACCCGGCGGTTCTGCGCGCGGCCTTCGGGCGTCAGGTTCGACGCGATCGGCCGGTCTTCGCCCGCGCCGATCGACTGGATGCGGCTGGAGGGCACGCCCGACCCGACCAGAACATTGGCGACCGCACCCGCACGGCGCAGCGACAGGTCCTTGTTGTAGGCCGCGGCCCCGGTGTTGTCGGTGTGGCCGATCACCTGGATCGTGCTGTTGGGATATTTCACCAGGCTGGCCCCGACCGACTGGATGTCGCGCACCAGTGTCGAGTTCAGGCTGGCGCTGTCCACGGCGAACAGCAGGTCCTGCGGCATGTTCACCACAAGGTAATCGCCATAGTTGGTGACCGAGATATTCGGGTTCGAGATCGAGCCGCGCAGTTCGGCCGCCTGACGGTCAAGGTCCTGCCCGATCAGCGCACCGGCACCCGCGCCGATGGCGCCGCCGATCAGCGCGCCCTTCAGCTTGTCGTCGTCGCTGATGGCGGCGCCGGTCGCGGCACCGATCAGGCCGCCAATCACCGCACCGTTCTTGGTCCGGGCATTCGGATCGTTCGGATATGCATTGGGATCGACGCAGGCCGAAAGCAGGACGGCGCCGGAAAGGGTCAGGAAAAGCGGGGTCTTGAAGGTCATTCTGCTGCCTCTTTGAAAAGCAGGCCGTCAACGGGCCTTGGCCCAGATATACCAGCCCGCGCCGGCGGCCGACAGGCCCGCCATCGGAAGGCGCAGCTTTCCGCCCATCACGAAAGCGGGATCGCGTCGGCCCTTGCGGCTTCCCAGGCCAGAATGGCGCGCTTGACGGGCAGCCCCCAGTGGTAGCCGCCAAGCCCGCCGTCGCGGCGCAGCGCCCGGTGGCAGGGGATCAGAAAGCTGATCGGATTGCGCCCCACGGCCGTCCCCACGGCCCGCACCGCCGCCGGATGGCCGACCGCTCCGGCAATCTCGGAATAAGTGGTCACATGGCCCGTGGGCACGCGCATCAGCGCCTCCCAAACCTTGATCTGGAAGGGGGCGCCGATCAGGTGCAGCGCGGTTTCGCCCCCGCCGCCGAAGGCTGCATCGACCCAGGGCCGCAGCGGCGCGGCGTCGGCGACGAAATCCGCCTTCGGCCAGCGGCGCATCAGATCGTCCACCGCGGCCTCGGCCCCCATCTCGGCGCCAAAACCCATGCCGCAGATGCCGCGGTCGGTGCCCATCACCACCATCGGGCCGAAGGGGCTGTCAAACCAGCCGTGGCGGATGGTCAGCCCCTCACCGGCGCGGGCGTAGTCACCGGGGCTCATCGCCTCCCAGCGCATGAACAGGTCATGCAGGCGGCCGGTGCCGGACAGGCCGGTGGCAAGGCTGGTTTCCAGCACGGTGAACCGTTCGGCCAGAAGGCGGCGGGCATGGTCCAGCGTCAGATACTGCTGATAGCGCTTGGGCGAGATGCCCACCCATTGCGAGAAAACGCGCTGAAAATGCGCGGGCGACATGTCCATCCGCCGCGCGAGGTCTTCCAGCGACAGCGTTGGCCCGCCCTGATCAATGATCTTCAGGGCGCGGCCGATGACGGCGTAATGATAGCTTGGGCTCTGGTCGGTCATGGCACTCTCCTGCCGGCAATCTAGGATGTGCCCGCCCGCGCCGCGACCCGTTTCCTGCGCGAAGCTGATCGCTTGCCCGGCGGGGGCCGCTGGTGCATACCGGCGCCATGGCACGCCAGCTTGATTATCCTGCGATGCAACGCATTTTCGCCCGGTTCCGCGATCTGGAACCGGAGCCGAAGGGCGAGCTGGATCATGTCAACGCCTACACCCTTCTGGTGGCCGTCGCCCTTTCGGCACAGGCCACCGATGTTGGGGTGAACCGGGCCACGCGGAACCTTTTCCCCATCGCCGACACGCCGCAGAAGATGCTGGATCTGGGCGAGGAAGGGCTGATCGAACATATCCGCACCATCGGCCTTTACCGCAACAAGGCCAAGAATGTCATCCGCCTGTCGCAGCTGCTGATCGAGCGCTTCGGAGGCGAGGTGCCTTCATCGCGCGCCGCCCTGCAATCCTTGCCGGGCGTCGGGCGCAAGACGGCGAATGTGGTGCTGAACATGTGGTTCCGCATGCCGGCGCAGGCGGTGGATACCCATATCTTCCGCGTCGGCAACCGCACCGGCATCGCCCCCGGCAAGGACGAAACCGCCGTCGAGCGTGCCATCGAAGACAACGTCCCGGCCGAATACCAGCAGCACGCGCACCACTGGCTGATCCTGCACGGCCGCTATATCTGCACCGCCCGCAAGCCCCGCTGCACCGTCTGCCCGATCAGCGCAGAGTGCCAATACGAGGAAAAGACCACATGAACCGCTACCAGGTCGTCGGCATCGGCAATGCCATCGTCGACGTCTTCTCGCAGGCCGACGATTCATTTCTTGAGATGATGGGCATCGGCAAGGGCATCATGCAACTGGTTGAGCGTGAGCGGGGCGAACTGCTGTACGCCGCGATGAAGGACCGCGTTCAGGCGCCCGGCGGTTCGGTGGCGAACACGCTGGCGGGCCTTGGCGGGCTGGGCCTGACCACAGCCTTCATCGGGCGGGTGCATGACGATGCGCTGGGGCGCTTCTACGCCCGGACCATGGCCGAGGAAGGCACCGATTTCGTCAACGCGCCGGTGCCGGGGGGCGAGTTGCCGACCTCACGCTCGATGATCTTCGTCTCGCCGGATGGGGAGCGGTCGATGAACACTTATCTGGGCATTTCCTCGGAACTGGGCCCCGATGATGTGGCCGATGATGTGGCCGGCGCCGCCGAAATCCTGTTCCTTGAGGGCTATCTTTACGACAAGCCCAAGGGCAAGGCCGCCTTTGAACGCGCGGCAAAGCTGTGCCAACAGGGCGGCGGGCGGGCGGGGATTGCGCTGTCGGACCCGTTCTGCGTGGATCGCCACCGCAATGACTTTCGCCGGCTGGTGCGCGACCTCGACTATGTGATCGGCAACCAGCACGAATGGGAAAGCCTTTACCAGACCGATCTTGACAGCGCGCTGGATCAGGCGCGGCAGGATGCGGGGCTGGTGGTCTGCACCCGGTCGGGCGATGAGGTGATCCTCTTGCAGGGCGATGACCGGGCCGTGGTGCCGGTGCGGCGCGTGGTGCCCGTCGATGCCACGGGCGCGGGCGACCAGTTCGCGGCCGGCTTCCTTTACGGCGTGGCGACGGGGCAGACGCTGGCCACCGCCGGGCGGATGGGCTGCGTGGCGGCGGCCGAGGTGATCAGCCATTTCGGCGCCCGCCCCGAGGCCGATCTGAAGGCGCTCTTCCGCAAGGAGGGGCTGATCTAACCGGCGCTCCAGCGGCAAGTGCCGGCGCAGACCGGCACCGCCGCCGCAATTGCCCGCGCGATGATGGCTGGCACCCGGGCATCGGCCCCAAGAGGCGGCAGAAGGCGGCCGGCAAAGCCCGCTTCGTCCAGCGCGGCGGGAATGTCGCCCGTCACATGGCCGCCGCCCGCCGCGAAGAAGGGTAGGCAAACGGCAGCGGCGGGAAAATCCCGGGCTTCGGCGATGCGCGGCGACTGGTCGATGAAGGCCGCCTCGGCCCTGATGCCCAGTTCAGCCGCAATGCGCCCCGCCACATGCCGGGCGATGTCCGACGGCGCCGCGCTGCGGCCCGATCCATGGGCGGCCAGCAGAACCGCACCCGCCCCCGCCTCTCGCGCCAGCGTGACCGCCAGATCATGCACGGCCGGGTCGCAACCCATGGGTTCCAGCAC
>JACZKR010000169.1 GCA_014859945.1 Paracoccaceae bacterium
GGCGGGCGGGAAGCGCCCGCCATCGGCGGGGCGGGCGCTGGCCGGGCCTTTGAGGCCCGTCCGGCGAAGTTTGCAGGTGTTCCGCGGTGGCGAAGGCGATGGCCTTCGCCATTGATGCCGGGGACGATGCGTGAGGATCACGCACCCTGCGGTGGTTATCGTCAGGCGACGTCCGGGCAGGGGCGAGGCCTTACCTCGCCCCTGCCTGCGCGTGACGGTTCCGCCAGAGACGGCGCGGCATGAGACGACACAGGCCGGGCAGCGCAGGTGCCTGTGAACATGCACCCGACGGCGTCCGGGCGGGAGAAGGCGAGGCACTGCCTCGCCCCCGCCCGCTGGTGCGGGTTCAAGGGGAGACGGTTCGGCAAGAGCAACGAGAGGCTAGCGCCCGACCCGGCGGGCGAGAAGCGCCCGCCAATGGCGCGGCGGGCGCTGGCCGGGCCTTTGAGGCCCGTCCGGTGAGGGTTGCTGATGGTGCGCGGTGGCGAAGGCGATGGCCTTAGCCATGGTTGCCGGGGACGGTGCGTGAAGATCACGCACCCTACGGGGGTATGGCACGATGGGGGCCGGGCCTTTGAAGCCCGCCCGGTCAGGATTGCTGGTGTCGGGAGGAATTGCCGAAGGCGGTGGCCTTCGCCATGGCGGGCGGGGTGCTCCACGCCCCCCCCCCGTCAGCCGTCCAGATGCTTGCGCGCTTCCTTGACGGCGAAGGCCTTCATCTGTCCGCCGTGCTCGGCCAGGAAGACCCTGACCCGCGCCGCGTCGTGCTTGGACAGGTCGCGCAGCCACCAGCCCACGGCCTTCTGGATGAACCAGTCGCGGTCGGTCACATAGCCCGCCGCCCAGCCCAGCACCTCTTCGCGGATCGCGGCATCCTGCGGGGAAAGGTGGTTCATCTTGGCCCAGGGCAGGGTGATGACCAAGGCCGCCCGGCGGGTCCACATATGGGGCGAGGTGGTCCAGCCCGCCACCGTCCGCACCCGCGACGGATCGGCCAGAAGCCGGCGCTGGCCGGCGTCGCAGGCATGGTCGGCGATCGCCCAGGCATCAAACGCCGGCACCCAGGAACAGATGAGATCCCAGGCGGCCTCATCGGGCCGCAGCCGCGCCTGCGCCAGCAGCTTGGCGGCGGCGATCCGCGCCTCGTGAATGTCGGTCTGCCACAAAGCATCGGCCAGCGCGACCCGGCCCGGCACATCCATGCCGGCCCGCCAGCCATCGGCCAGTGCGGTGATCTGCGGCACCGTCACCCCCAGATAGCGGCGGGGCGCCTTGTGATAGGCCGCCATCTCGGGCGCCTTCGCAGGATCGGCGGCGGCTTCCAGCTGCGCCAGTGCTTCGGTCAGGTCGGTCATGTCCATGAGCCTTGCTTGGTGTCGATGCCCTCGGCCGCCAGAAGCGCCGCCAGCCCCGTCCAGGTCAGCGGGCCGGGGCGGGAGAAGCCGTCGCGCAGCACCGCAATCAGGGCGCGGCGCAGATCGGCGGGGGCCAGGGTCATCCAGAATTCGGCATCGGCGTCGCCCCAGCTTTCGCCCGTGCTGCCGCCGATGTCCTGCCGCTCCAGATACAGCCCGCCGTCCTCCAGCAGGCTGGCGCGGATATCGGTCAGGGCCGGCAGCCCGTCGGCCCCGGTCCACTCCTGACGGAAGATCGGAACTTCGCTCACTCCACCGTCACCGATTTGGCAAGGTTGCGGGGCTGGTCCACATCGGTGCCCTTGGCGATTGCAGTGTGATAGGCCAGAAGCTGCGCCGGCACCGAATACAGGATCGGCGCCAGCTGCGGCGCCACCTCGGGCAGGGCCAGCACCTGCCAGCAGCCCGCCCCGGCCTCGGCCAGACCGCGCGCATCGGACAAGAGCAGCACCTTGCCGTGCCGCGCCATCACCTCCTGCATGTTCGAGACGGTCTTTTCGAACAGGTGGTCATGGGGCGCCAGCACGATCACCGGCACCCGGTTGTCGATCAGGGCGATGGGGCCGTGCTTCAGTTCGCCCGAGGCGTAGCCCTCGGCGTGGATATAGCTGATTTCCTTCAGCTTCAGCGCGCCTTCGAGCGCCAGCGGGAACATCGGCCCCCGGCCCAGGAACAGGATGTCCTGCGCCTCGGCCAGCTTTTCGGCGATGGCGGCGATTTCCGGGGACAGGCCAAGCGCGTGGTTCATCAGGCCGGGCAGGGTGGCCAGCGCCTCCAGATGGGCCGCCGCGCCTTCGGCGGACAGCCGGCCGCGGTCAAGCCCCGCCTTTACCGCCATCAGGAACAGCACCGTCAGCTGGCAGGTGAAGGCCTTGGTCGAGGCGACGCCCACCTCAACCCCTGCCAGAATGGGCAGCGCCAGATCGGATTCGCGCGCGATGGAGGAGGTGGGCACGTTCACCACGGCCACCACCTTGGCCACCTGCTCTTTCGCGTGGCGCAGCGCGGCCAGCGTGTCGGCCGTCTCGCCCGACTGGCTGACGAAAACCGCCCAGCTGTCGGGCGACAGAACCGGGTCGCGGTAGCGGAACTCGGACGCGATGTCGATGTCGCAGGGCAGGCCGGCGATCTGCTCGAACCAGTATTTCG
>JACZKR010000170.1 GCA_014859945.1 Paracoccaceae bacterium
GCGCCAGCGCGGCCCCGGCCGCGGCGGCAAGGATGGGCAGGATCAGCAGCAGATAGCGGTCAAAGGTTTCACCGCCGGCGAGGGTCAGGATCAGGATGAAGCCGCCCGCCAGAGCCGCCGGCAGGGCCGTCAGCCGGTTCCGCCGCAGCCAGGGCAAGAGGGCGGTCAGCCCCAGTAGCCCCGCCCACAGCACAGCGCCATCGGCGGCCATCCAGCCCGGCCAGCGCAACTGGCGCCACATATCGTCCTGCAGGCCGGGCAGGAAGCGGCGGGCGCCTTCCTGCAAGACGCCGATCCGCAGCGCCTCGGCCCCGTGCAGCAGCCATTGCGCCACGGGCCAGACCGCGATCAGGACCAAGGCCAAAACCAGTGCCCCCCGCCCATGCCGGCCCGCAGGCACCCCCGGCAGCGCCAGCACCGGCAGCACGGCCAATGCAGCAACGGGCGCCTTCTGCAAGGCGCCGGCCCCCACCGCCAGCGCGACCACCCACCACAGCCGGGGCCTTTGACGAGCCGCAAGCGCAAGGCACAGCGCCGCCAGAACCGACAGCGCCGCCGGCATGTCCAGCATCGCGGAACTGGCCGAAACCCAGAACAGGGTGGACCCCGTCAGCAGCAGCAACGCCGCAAGCACCGCCCCCGGCCGGCCGCCCGACAGGCGCCGGGCCAGCCACCCGGTCAGCGCCATCACCCCCAGCGCCGACAGAAAGGGCAGCGCCCGCAGCGCAAGCCCTTCGGGCACACCGGCGCGGATCAGCGCCGCCCCGGTCCAGTATTGCAGCGGCGGCTTGCGGAAACTGGGCGCGGCGTTCGACCGGATCGTGCCCCAGTCGCCCGAAGTCACGATGCCCAGCGTCCGTTCAGCCGTGTAGTATTCGTCATACTGCCACAGCTCGGCCCGCGGCAGCATCAGCGACACATGCAGCGCCAGCACTAGGCCCAGCGCCGCGGCAACCCAGGCCTCGGCCCGCGCGGTCACCTTGCCCTACAGCGCGCGCCAGCCGATGTCGGACCGGCAGAAGCCCTCGGGCCAGTTCAGGTGGTCGATCATCGCATAGGCCCGGTTGCGCGCATCGGCCAGCGTATCGCCCCGCGCCGTCACGTTCAGCACCCGCCCGCCGTTGGCGACGATCTGGCCGTCCTTCAGCGCGGTTCCGGCGTGGAAGCACATGTGGCGGCTGTCTTCGGGCAGGCGCGACAGGCCGCGAATCTCGCTGCCCTTCTGATAGGCGCCCGGATAACCGCGCGCCGCCATCACCACGGTCAGCGCATGATCCTCGGCCCAGTTCACCTGCGCCCGGTCCAGCCGGCCATCGGCGCAGGCCAGCATCAGGTCCAGCGCCTGCGCACCCAGCCGCATCATCAGCACCTGGCATTCCGGGTCACCGAAGCGGCAGTTGTATTCGACCAGCCGCGCCCGGCCGTTCTCGATCATCAACCCGGCGTAAAGGACGCCCTGATAAGGCGTGCCGCGCCGGGCCATTTCATGAATGGTCGGCAGAACGATTTCATCCATCGCCTGTTTCTGGATCGCATCCGTCAGGACGGGCGCCGGGGAATAGGCGCCCATGCCGCCGGTGTTCGGGCCGGTGTCGCCGTCACCCACCCGCTTGTGGTCCTGCGCGGTGCCGATGGGCAGGGCGTTCACCCCGTCACAAAGGATGAAGAAGCTGGCCTCTTCGCCCGCCATGAATTCCTCGATCACCACCTCGGCGCCGGCCGCACCAAAGGCACCGCCGAAAATCTCGTCGATGCCGGCCAGCGCCTCGGCCTCGGTCATGCCCATGATCACGCCCTTGCCCGCCGCCAGCCCGTCGGCCTTGATGACCAGCGGCGCCCCCTTGGCGCGGACATAGTCGCGGGCGGCGGCGGCTTCGGTAAAGCGGGCATAGCCGGCGGTGGGGGCGCCGCAGGCATCGCAGATTTCCTTGGTGAAGGCCTTCGACGCCTCAAGCCGCGCGGCGGCGGCCGAGGGGCCGAAGGTCAGGATGCCGGCGGCGCGCGTCGCATCGGCCACGCCGGCGGCCAGCGGCGCCTCGGGCCCGACGATGACGAAATCGACGGCGTTCTCCTCGCAGAAGGTCACCACGGCGGCACCGTCGAGAACATCCAGATCGGCACATTCCGCCAGCGCCGCGATCCCGGCATTGCCCGGCGCCACGATCAGCCGGTCGGTCTTGGGGTTCTGCTTCACCGCCCAGGCCAGCGCATGTTCCCGCCCGCCGCTGCCCAGAATGAGGATGTTCATGCTGCCCCCGCTTGGCCTTTTGCTTTGGGCCTCATAGGTCGGGGCAAGGGTCCGTGCAAGCGTTTGGCGGCTACTTCTTCTTCTCGCAGGCTACCCCGTCGCCGTCGCGGTCCAGTTCGTAGATGTCTTCGCCCACGATATAGACCGGCCCCTGCACATAGGCCGGGCCGTTGCCGTTGCCGCCGGCACAATCGACATCCGATGCCACCGGCACACAGGCGCCCTGATAATTGGGGTCGCATTCCTGCGCCATGGCGGCGGCGCTGCCGGAAAGCAGCACGGCAAGCGCAAGGGCAGGCAGCCGGTGCATCGGGGCCTCCGCGAAAAGGTTAACGAAAGGTTAACACGAATCGGCCCCGAGCGGACCCGCATTGCTACCGGACCTTCGCCACCGGTTTCTTTGAAGAAACCGGACCGGACCCTTCGAAGGGTCCGGGGCCAGGCTCTGGTGCCGCGCCCTTCCCCTTGGCCGCCCGCGCGCCTATTCTGCCGCTATGGACATGTTCGAAGACTCCCCCGCCCCCGGCAACAGCCCGGAATACACCGTCTCGGAGCTTTCCGGCGCGGTGAAGCGGGTGATCGAGGGTGAGTTCGGCCTTGTCCGTGTGCGCGGTGAGGTGGGGCGGGTCAGCCGGCCCTCATCGGGGCACCTCTATTTTGACCTCAAGGACGACCGCTCGGTCATCGCCGCCGTCTCGTGGAAGGGGCAGGTCGCGCGGATGCAGGTGCGCCCCGAAGAGGGGATGGAGGTCATTGCCACCGGGCGGATGACCACCTTCCCCGGCCAGTCGAAATATCAGCTGATCGTCGAGGATGTCGCCCCCGCAGGCGCGGGCGCCCTGATGGCGATGCTGGAAAAGCGGCGGGCGGCGCTGCAGGCCGAGGGGCTGTTCGACCCCGCCCGAAAGAAGCCCATTCCCTACCTGCCGCAGGTGATCGGGGTGGTCACCTCGCCCTCAGGCGCGGTGATCCGCGATATCCTGCACCGGCTGCGCGACCGCTTTCCGCGCCATGTGCTGATCTGGCCGGTGGCGGTGCAGGGCCAGAACTGCGCCGGCGAAGTGGCTGCCGCGATCCGCGGCTTCAACGCCATCGAGCCGGGCGGCCCGATCCCGCGGCCCGATGTGCTGATCGTGGCGCGCGGCGGCGGGTCGCTTGAGGATCTTTGGGGTTTCAATGAGGAAATCGTGGTCCGCGCGGCGGCGGGCAGCCGGATTCCGCTGATCTCCGCCGTGGGGCACGAAACCGATACCACGCTGATCGACCATGCCGCCGACCTGCGCGCGCCCACCCCCACCGCCGCCGCCGAACTGGCCGTGCCGGTGCGGATGGAGCTTCTGGCGACGGTTGAGGGGCTTTCGGCCCGGCTTCTGCGGGCGCTGAGCCTGGGCTATCAGCGCCGTGACCAGCGCCTGCGCGATCTGGGCCGCGCGCTGCCACGGCCCGAGACGCTGCTGGCCGGGCCGGCGCAGCGGCTGGACCTGTGGTCAGGGCGGCTGGCGGGGGCACTGGGCATCGCCACGGCCCGCAAGCGCGCGGCCTTTGAACGCGGCGCGCGGCTGCGGCCCGAGATGCTGCTGGCGCTGATCCGCCAGCGGCGTGAGGCACTGGACCGCCGCGCCGGTGAGGCCGATGCCCGGTTTGACCGTCGCGCCGATGCCCGCCGGGCGGCTTTTGACAAATGGGCCAGCCGGCTGGAACCCGCGCTGCACCGGCTGATCACCCAGGCCGCCCGCCAGCAGGAAGAGGGCGCGGCGCGGCTGGCGAAACTGTCGGCGCGGCTTGATGCGGCGCCGGTCGCGCGCCTGGCCGAACTGACGCGCCGGGTCGAGGCGCTGGACCGCACGCTGCGGACGCTGGGCTATGACCAGACGCTGAAGCGCGGCTTCGCCGTGGTGCGGGGCGACGGTCAGGTGGTGACCACCCGGAGCGCCGCCGAAAAAGCGCATCAGCTGGAAATCCAGTTCGCCGACGGCCGCCTGCCGCTGGGCGCCCGGCCACCGCGCAAGACAAAGGGCGACGGGCCGGAGCAGGGCAGCCTGTTCTGACGGTTGTCAGAAAAGGTCAAGCTTTGGCGGCGGCCATCGGATGAAGAACCTGCTTCAACCATGCTTTGTACATTGCCGATTCCCGGGAAGTGGAATTGGCCACCAAACCGCCCGATGATCGAAAATCACAGGCCCGTTCAGCTGCCCAGCCACGGCCCCGGGCAGGGCATGCCGCTTTGCGCGCTGTCCAGTTCGGCCAGCGGCATGCCTTCGGGGTCGCCCTGTGCGCGGGCCAGCAGCACGCCGTCGCGGTCGTAGAACCACCAGCAGATCGGCGCGGCGCCCTCTTCATAGCTGAAGCAGACAAGGTCTTCGGCCTCATCCCACCAGATGCCGGGCTTGCAGTCCTGCCCTTCAAACGCCCAGATCACGCGGCGGCCGGAGAGATACTGTTCGCGCCCCCAGATCTGGCCTTCCTGCGCGTAGACGATCGTGCGCCCGGTGACGCGGGCCTCAAACTCATCCGCGGTCAGGCGGCGTTCCTCGGCCAGCACGGCGGCGGGCAGGAACAGGGCAAGTGCCGCCCATTTCATGAAAACCTCCACCGCGCGAGATGAGGGGCGATGGCGCGGCGCCACAGCGGCGGGAAAAGCGCGATGGTGCAGGCCACCGGCAGGGGCCAGGGCAGCATCGGCGCCTCATCCGTCCCGGGCATGCGCAGCGCCGGATAGGGGCGCGCGGGATGGGCGTGGTGGTCGGAATGGCGCGGCGCGTTCAGCATCAGGGCCGAGGTGAACCAGAAAGGCGCGTTCCAGCTGTGGCGGGCCGAAACCGGTTCAAGCCGGCCATCGGGCAGCGTCCTGCGCATCAGCCCATAGTGCTGAACGTAATCCGACAGCAGAAGCTGGCTTTGCGCATGCAGCGCCAGCCCCAGCCAGACCAGCACCCCCGCCGCCCCGGCAATCGCCCAGGCCGCCGCCAGCGATGCCACGGCCAGCGCGACATAGCCCGCATAGGGGTTGATCCGCCGCCCCGCGGCCCGGGCCGACAGCGCCCGTTCGGCCGACAGCCCCTTGCGGAAACTGCCGGCCCAGGCGCGCAGGAAGAAGCGCCAGAACCCTTCGCCCGCGCGGGCGGTGTTGGGGTCTTCGGCGCTGGCGGCGTGGCGGTGATGGACCAGCCGGTGCGCGCTGGCATGGTGGCCGAAGAGAAGGCTGCCATAGATCGCCACGCCCAGAAGATGCAGCCAGCGGTTGCCGCGGTGGATCAGCTCATGCGCGGCGGGGTTCGACACCTGCCCGAACCACAGGCCGGTGGCGGCAAAAAGCGCCCCCTTCTCCCACGGCGCCAGCCCCGACGGTCCGGCGATGCCGGCGACCGCCATGGGCAGCAGAGTCATATGGCCGATGGCGAGAGCCACCAGCAGGGCATCGGCGGCGGGAAACTCGGCCCCTTCCGGCGCGTTGCCCATGAAGAAGCCCCTGATCTGGTCCAGCGCCACGGCAAACAGCGTCATGTAGATCAGCGCCGCCAGCGCCCAGACCCCGCCCAGCCACAGCCCGGCCGCGAACAGGGCCAGCGGGCTGGCCGAAACAAGGGCGAACAGGGCAAGCGGCAGCGGACGTGAGGTCAGGTCTTCCATGGCGCGACGCTATCATGCAAGGCTGGCCCGAACAGCCGGGAAACTGCCGCATGTTCTCTGTTTTTGGCCTGCTTCTCCTTGTCGCCCCGCTCGCCGCCCTGATTTACCTGATCGGCTTCGCAGCCCGGGCCGAGGGGCGGCACAGTTGGACCGGCACTTGCATGAAGACCCTCTCGACCGCTGCCCTCGCACTGACGGGGCTCAGCGGCGGGGCGCCGGGACTGATCACGCTGGGCCTTGCCCTGGGGGCCATGGGCGATTTCGCCCTGTCACGCCCGGGAAAACCGGCCTTCCTCGCCGGCATGGGTGCCTTCGCCGCAGGGCATCTGGCCTATGCACTGGCCTTCTGGCAGCGCGGGGCGGTGCTGGGCGGCCCGGACCTTGGCCCGGGGCCGGTCGTGGCGCTGGCGGTCCTCGTGCTCCTGCTGATCTCGACCGAATTCTGGCTCGCCCCGCGCACCGGCGCCTTGCGCGGGCCGGTCAGGGGCTATGGTCTGGTGATCGGGGTGATGGCCGCCAGCGTGGCCCTCCTGCCGGCCAATCCCGGCGACACCCCCTTGACCCTCGGCGCGGCGCTGTTCCTCGCCTCTGACGTCCTCCTCGCCCTGCGCCTTTTCGTGGCCACCGCCCCGACCACCCAGGGCGCCCTCAGCCTCGCGCTCTGGCCGGCCTATTGGCTGGGACAAGTCCTGATCCTCTTTGGCGCCGCGCTTTACTGGACATTCCCCAAGGGCTGAACCCTTTCCAAGACAGGCTGAATTGACTAGGTGAAGGGAAACCAGCCAAAGGCGCCCCGATGTCCTTCTTCAAGAAGCTCAAAGACCGGATGTTCCGCTCGTCCGACAAGATCGGCGAGGGGCTGGACGCGCTGGTAGCCGAGGCGCCGCCCGAAGCCGGAACGGTGGCCGAACCGGCAGCCGAACCGAAGCCCGGCCTGATCGGCCGTCTTCTGGGGCGTGAGGGTGAGCCGCGCCGTCTGGTCGATGACGCGATGCTGGAAAGCCTGGAAGAGGTGCTGATCACCGCCGACATGGGGGTGGATACTGCCGCCCGGGTGACGGCCAATATCGCCGAGGGCCGCTTTGGCCGCCGCATCTCGACCGCCGAACTGCGGGGCGCGCTGGCCGATGAGGTCGCGCGCATCATGAACCCGGTCGCCCGGCCGCTGCCGCTTTACGCGAAGAAACCTCAGGTGGTTCTGGTGGTGGGGGTGAACGGGTCGGGCAAGACCACGACGATCGGCAAGCTTGCCAGCCAGTTCAAGGCAACGGGCAAGAAGGTGGTTATCGCGGCGGGCGATACGTTCCGCGCTGCCGCCGTTGAACAGCTGCAGGTCTGGGGCAACCGCGCGGGCGTGCCGGTTCTGACCGCGCCAGAAGGGTCAGATCCGGCAAGCCTTGCCTTCGACGCCCTGACCCGCGCGCAGGACGAAGGCGCCGACCTGCTGATGATCGACACCGCCGGCCGGCTGCAGAACCGTCAGGACCTGATGGAGGAACTGGCCAAGATCGTCCGCGTCATCCGCAAGAAAGACCCGACCGCGCCGCACAACACGCTTCTTGTGCTGGATGCCACCACCGGGCAGAACGCCGTCGCGCAGGTCGATATCTTCCGCAAGATCGCCGATGTGACGGGGCTGGTGATGACCAAGCTGGACGGCACGGCGAAGGGGGGCGTGCTGGTCAGTCTGGCCGACCGCTTCGGCCTGCCGATCCATGCCATCGGCGTGGGTGAGCAGATTGACGATCTTGCGCCCTTTGATCCCGAAGATTTCGCCCGCGCGCTGGTCGGGCTGGAAGACTAGCCCGACCCCCGGAAGGAGACCTGCATGGAAACCCGGAAGATCAACCCGATCCTCAAGCTGACGCTGGAGCTGGGGCCGGTGGTCCTGTTCTTCGTGATGTTCGGGCGGCTGAAGGACCAGACCTTCACCATCGCCGGCACCGCCTATTCCGGCTTCATCGTCACCACGGCGGCCTTCGTGCTTCTGATCATGGCGACGACGGCGCTGCTGTGGAAGCTGACGGGGAAGCTGTCGCGCATGCAGCTTCTGACACTGTTGCTGGTGGTGGTGATGGGCGGGCTGTCGGTCTGGCTGAATGATGAGCGGTTCATCAAGATGAAGCCGACGCTTCTCTATCTGGCCTTCGGCGGGGTTCTGGCCGTGGGGCTGTGGCGCGGGCAAAGTTACCTGAGCCTTGTGATGGATGAGGCGCTGCCAATGAAACCCGAGGGCTGGATGATCCTGACGCGGCGGCTGACCGCGTTCTTCTTTGGCCTTGCGGTGGCGAATGAGGCGGTCTGGCGGCTGATGTCGACCGAGGCCTGGGTAAACTTCAAGACCTTCGGGCTGACGGCGGCGCTGTTTGCGTTCTTCATGACGCAGGGCCGGCTGCTGGAAACCTATGCCATCAAGGATGAAGGGGCCAACTAGGCCCCGATTGCCCCCGCCGCGGAAACGGCCCGTTTCCCGCAAGCCCGAAATCGCCCCTTCGTCGCCGCAATCGCGGCCCGTGTCCGCCTGAAACTCGGCACAACTTTAACGAAAGCAAGGGGCATGACCATGACGGATCCCGCCACACGGCTGATGACGGCCCTTCAGCTGGCGTTCGACCGCCTGCCGCCTCTGCCGGCCGAGCTGGCGGCGCCCGGCCTGTTGCTTCTGGTGCTGTGGCCGGCGCTGTCGGTGGCGCTGCCCACCCCGACCGAGGCTTTCATGACCGCCTTTGCGATTGCCTTGGCCATGCGGCTAGCGCTGCGGTCGCGCATCATCATCCTGACGGCGCGGGCGCGCCTGCCGCGCCGGGCCACAGCGGCGCTGGTGCTGGCGGCGGGGCCGGGGCTATTGGCGCTTCTGCTGCTGGCGGGCGATCCGCTCATCTGCCAGCGCTTCCTGTCGCTGTACTTCCTTGCCACGGCGGCCTTCTTCCTGTTCGACCACCTCGACGGGCGCAACCTGATGCTGAACCTGCGCTTTCCCGGCCCACAGGCCCGAAGCCGGTTGCTGGCACCGGCGCTGGTGATCTTTTACCTTGGCCTTCTGGGCGCGAATGAAACCATCATCGCGCGCGCCGGTCTGGGTGAATGGCTGCTGTTCTTCGGCTTTCTGCCGCTGATCACCCACCTGGTGATCGGGGCGCTGCTGCGCGCCCTGCCGGCCACGGTCCGGGTCAGCTAGGCCGGCTTTCCGTCAGGCGCGGCGGCGCGGTGGCGGCCGAAAACCGCGTCAGCACCGCCTCGGCGCCGTGCTGCACTGTCAGCCGCATCAGGGCAAATCGGATGCGCGCCATCTCGCGGTAGTAGCCCAGATAAGCCGCGTTCAGCGCCGCCCCCGACACCGCCCCCAGAACCGGCACGGCCTGCGCCGCAAGCTTTGGCCCCATGGCGGCGGCCAGACGCGGGGCAATCGTGGCGATGACCTTCTGCAGCGCGGGGCCGGTCAGCGTCAGCCGGGCCGACAGGAAGCTGGTGTTCACCCCATCGTCGGCGGCAAGG
>JACZKR010000021.1 GCA_014859945.1 Paracoccaceae bacterium
TGACGCTGGAAACCCGCGTCCTGGGGTTCGAGGCGCTGGATGCCGCGCTGCGCCGGGGTGATGCCGATCTGGCGCTGACCTGGGATCTGGGCCTTGGCCCGGGGGTGCTGCGGCAGGTGCTGGCGCGGGTGCCGCCCCATGCCGTGCTGCCGCCCGATCATCCGCTGGCCGCCCTGCCCGCCCTGCGGCTGAGCGATCTGGCCGATCAGCCGCTGATCCTGGCCGATCAGGGGCCAAGCCTTGCGCATCTGCGCGCGCTGTTCACCCGGGCGGGCATCGCGCCGCAGGTGGCGCACCGGACGGCCACGCTGGAGCTGATGCGCAGCCATGCCGCGAACGGGCTGGGCGTGGGCCTGTCCTACACCAACCCCGCCGCGCGCGTGGCCCCCGACGGCCGCCCCTTCGTGACCCGCGCCATCGCCGATGCCGGGGCCGAGCCGGTGATCCTGGCGCAACTGGACGGCAATGCGCTGCCCGAAGCCGCGACGGGCCTTGCGCCCCTGCTGGCCGCGCTGTTCACAGGCCCCGCCTTCCCCGATCTGGTGGTGCCGTGATTCGGCCCCGCCCGGCCCGATGCCATGGCCGGATGGCCCCGTTGCGTCAAATCGGTTTGATCCCGATTCCATGAAGAAATCCGCAATTCTCAAACGTTGATGTAATTCTTCGCTCCCCGCGCGATTGAATGGCTTTGACCGCGGCTGGCCGCGCCGCTACAGTCGCCGGAACCCTGATCTCCGGCAGCCCCGCACCCCATGAACCTCAAGGAACTGGCCCAGAAGCTTGGCCTCTCGCCCACCACGGTCAGCCGGGCGCTGAACGGCTATCCCGAGGTGAATGAGGCCACGCGCGACAAGGTCATGGCGGCGGCCCGGCGCTACAACTACCGCCCCAATGCGCGCGCCATCCGGCTGGCCAAGGGGCGGGCGATGGCGGTGGGCCATGTGCTGCCGATGGCGACGCGGAATGAGATCATGAACCCGATCTTCGCCGATTTCATCGCCGGCGCCGGTGAGGTTTATTCGGCCAACGGCTATGACATGCTGCTCTCGGTGGTCTCGGACGAAAGCGAACTTGAGGCCTACCGCGACCTGAAATCGCGCGGCGCGGTGGACGGGGTGATCGTTCATGCCGTGCGCAGCTACGATCCGCGCATCGCGCTGTTGCAGGAAATCGGGCTGCCCTTCGTCCTGCACGGCCGTGCAACCGGCATCGGGGTGGATTATTCCTGGGTCGATGTGAACAACCGCCGCGCCTTCCTGCGGGCGGCGGAATTCCTGCTGGACCTTGGCCATCGCCGCATCGCTTTGGTGAACGGCGATGAGCAGATGGATTTCGCCGTGCGCCGCCGCACCGGCTATCTGGATGCGCTGGCCGCGCGCGGCGTGGCGGCCGACCCCGCCATCATGTCCACCGGCGAGATGACCGAGGTCGCGGGTTTCCGCGCCGCCGAACGCATGCTGGACCTGCCCGACCCGCCGACTGCCTTTCTGGCGGCCTCGATGCTGTCGGGCATGGGCATCCGCCGCGCGATCGAGGGGCGGGGGCTGAAGATGGGCCGCGACGTGTCGGTGATCATCTTTGACGACGAACTCAGCTATCTGCGCAACGGCGAGGGGCTGCCGATCTTTACCGCCACCCGGTCTTCGGTGCGCGAGGCGGGGCGGCATGCGGCGGCGATGCTTCTGGACATCGTGGCGAACCCCGATGCCCCCCCCCGGCATGACATGCTGGAGGCCGATCTGATCCTTGGCCAGTCCACCGGACCGGCCCCCGG
>JACZKR010000171.1 GCA_014859945.1 Paracoccaceae bacterium
CGCCCCGGCCGCCGCAGCGCCGCCCCCAGCGCCGTCCAGATCAGCGCGACGCCCGCAACCAGCGCCGCAAAGACCAGCGCGCGCAGGGCCAGCCCCTCACGCGGGGGCATCAGCACCAGACCGAAGACCAGCGCCTTGGGGTTCAGGCAGGTCGTGACAAACACCTGCCGCGCCGTCACCGTCGCGGCCGGGCCACCGGCGGCGGGCAACTGCCACAGGCGGATGGCCAGCACCATCACCCAGACCGCCGCCACCCCCGCCAGCGCCGGCCGCGCGCCCGGTGCCGCATCCAGCCAGACCGAACCCGCCCAGGCCAGCGGCAGAACCACCGCCAGATAGGCCGCCACTTCGACCGGGATCAGCCGCAGCGCGCGGGCCAGCCCGCGTTCGGCCCCCGCCAGCGCGGTCAGCGTGTTGGTCGGGCCGGGCGTGGCCAGCAGGGCCAGAACGGCAAGGGCGAAGCTGGTCAGCGACAAGGGAATGCTCCGGCAGGGTCCGGCCGATATGGCCGCCACGGGAAGCGCGCGCCTTGATCGGTGTCAATGCGGCCAAATCTGCCGGGGGCCTCTGGAAATGGCCGGCCCGCGCGCCATATGGGCAGGAACCATAAATGAGGGATTTCGGATGCAGGATATTATCGCGCTGGTGCAAAGCCCCGAGGCCTGGGTTGCCCTTATGACGCTGGTGGTGATGGAGGTGGTGCTGGGCATCGACAACCTCATCTTCATCTCGATCCTGACCAACAAGCTGCCCGAAGGCCAGCGCGAGCGCGCCCGCCGCATCGGCATCGGCCTGGCGCTGGTGCTGCGGCTGGGGCTTCTGGCGACGGTGGCGTGGATCGTCGGGCTGACGGCGCCGGTGATGACGGTCTTCGGCAACGAATTCTCGTGGAAAGACCTGATCCTGATCGCGGGCGGGCTGTTCTTGGTGTGGAAGGCCACCAAGGAAATACACCACCACGTCGATCCGCATGACCCCGAAGAGGCCATCGTCACCCGTCAGGTGGTGTCGGGCTTCGGCGCGGCGATCGTGCAGATCCTGATCCTTGATCTGGTGTTCTCGATCGATTCGATCATCACCGCCGTCGGCATGACCCCGCATGTCGAGATCATGGTGGTGGCGGTGGTCGCGGCGGTGACGGTGATGCTGCTGGCGGCAACGCCCTTGGCCCGCTTCATCGAACGGAACCCGACCATCGTCATGCTGGCGCTGGCCTTCCTTCTGCTGATCGGCACGACGCTGATCGCCGAAGGCTTCGGGGTCGAGGTGCCGAAGGGCTATATCTACGCCGCCATGGCCTTCTCGGCCGGGGTCGAGGCGCTGAACATGCTGGCCCGCAACGCCCGCCTGCGCCGCAAGGGCAGCCATTAACTCCGGCGGCGGCCCCGGTTCCGGGGCCGCCACCTGTTTCGGTCCGCTTCAGTCGGCCCGCGTCAGGCCGGCGGCATGGGCCAGCCCGGCCAGCGCACCGCCCGCAATCGGCGCCACGATGAACAGCCACAGCTGCGACAGCGCGGTGCCCCCCACGAACAGCGCCGGCCCGATCGACCGCGCCGGGTTCACCGAAACGCCCGTCACATTGATGCCGACCAGATGGATCGCCGCCAGCGTCAGGCCGATGGCCAGCCCGGCAAAGCCCGCCGCCGACCCGCGCCCCGTGGCGCCCAGAATGACGGTGACGAAAAGGAAGGTCGCCACCACCTCAAAGATCAGCGCCGCGCCCATCGAATATTCGCCCAGATAGCCCACGCCCCAGCCGTTCTGGCCCAGACCCGAAGCCGCGTCGTAATCGGCCTTGCCGCTGGCGATCATCCACAGGATCGCCGCGCCCAGGATGGCACCCGCCACCTGCGCCACCGCATAGCCTGCGAATTCCGCCGGCTTCATCCGGCCGGCCAGCATCACCCCCAGGCTGACCGCGGGGTTCAGATGCGCCCCCGAAATCGCGCCCAGCCCGTAGGCCGCCGCGACGATGGCCAGCCCGAAGGCCAGCGAAATGCCGGTATGCCCGATGTCGGCCCCGGCGATCACCGCCGCGCCGCAGCCGAACAGCACCAGGATCAGCGTCCCCAGTGCCTCGGCGATCAGTTTCTTGCCCATGTCCCACTCCACTCGTTGCACGGCCCGCAAGGGCCGCAGGCGCCCGCGGGGGGGCTTGCGGCGTTGCCTTCGGCCTTCAGCAGGTTTATGTCGGAGACAAGGCTCAGGTGAGGGGGAAAAACCGTTGCGCGATCTCAAGCTGCCCGACCAGCGCCATCCCGAAAAGGCGCACCGCCCCGACAACGTCCAGCCGAAGAAGCCGGACTGGATCCGCGTCAAGGCGCCGACATCCGAGGGCTACAAGCAGACCCGCGACATCCTGAAGTCGAAAAAGCTGGTCACGGTCTGCGAAGAGGCCGGCTGCCCCAACGTGGGTGAATGCTGGAGCCAGGGCCACGCCACCATGATGATCATGGGTGAGATCTGCACCCGCGGCTGCACCTTCTGCAACGTCGCAACCGGCAAGCCGCAGGTGCTGGATGCGTTCGAACCCGGCCGCGTCGCCCATGCCGTCAGCGAGCTGGGGCTGAACCACGTCGTCATCACCAGCGTTGACCGCGACGATCTGGAAGACGGCGGGGCCGAGCATTTCGCCCAGACCATCCGCGCCATCCGCCACCGCAGCCCCGCGACCACCATCGAAATCCTGACGCCCGATTTCCTGAAATGCCCGCCCTCGGCGCTGGAAAAGGTGGTCGAGGCACGGCCCGATGTCTTCAACCACAATCTGGAAACCGTGCCGGGCCTGTATCTTGAGGTGCGCCCCGGCGCCCGCTATTTCCACTCGCTGCGGCTGTTGCAGAAGGTCAAAGAGCTTGATCCGGCGATGTTCACCAAATCGGGCATCATGGTGGGTCTGGGCGAGGACCGCGCCGGCGTGTTGCAGGTGATGGATGACATGCGCTCGGCCGATGTCGATTTCCTGACCATCGGGCAGTACCTGCAGCCGACGCCCAAGCACCACCGGGTGGACCGTTTCGTGACGCCGGATGAGTTCAAGGCCTATGAGGCCGCCGCCTATGGCAAGGGCTTCCTGATGGTTTCGGCGACGCCGCTGACCCGGTCGTCCTATCACGCCGGCGATGACTTTGCCCGGATGCGCGCCGCGCGGCTGGAAAAGCTGGGCCGCTACTGAAGCGATCCTTCGCCGAAGGATCGGGACTTCGAGTTTTCGCCGAAAACTCGTCTTTCAGGTTTTCTGCGAAAACCTGTTTCAGAACAGCATCTGCACCGGATCGGAATTGCAGATCACGATGAACTGGTTGCGGCTGGCCACCAGATGAAATCCGCGCGCCCGGACGGCGGCGATGAAGCGGTCGCGCCCGACCTCGCGTTCCACCCAGGCGATCGAGCGGCGGACCACCCCGCCGCGCGCGGCCTGCGCCGAGAACACGAAGTCGATCCACGCCTCGGGGGAGCGGCTGACAGGCGAAGGGGGAATCGGGCTGTGCTGCATCCCCGCAGCCTGCATCCGTAGGGTTAAGCGGGGGTTAACCGGCTCAGGCCGGGGCGATGAAGGGCTGGGCGATCTCGGCAAAGACCGGCAGCGCCTCGGCCCGGGCGGCATGGGCCTGCAGCGCGGGATGACCCGAGGGCGCGATCAGGCCCGGATGCGCTTCGGCGACAAAGCGCAGGGCGCAGGCCACGGCGATGTCGGCATGGCCGGGGCCGGCGCCGTGCCACCAGGGGCCCGCCACCGCCGCGCGTTCCGCCTCGAGCGCGTCAAGGACCGAGGCGATCTGCAGCCGGCAGCGCTCCTCCCAGACCGGGCTTGTCACCGCATGCAGGCGGCGTTCGTAGAAGAGGCTCACCCCCTTCTCCGCCAGCCCGCAGCCCAGGGCCGCGATGCGCAGCGCGCGGTGGCGGGCAGGTTCGTCGCGCGGGAACAGCGGGGCTTCGGCCGTCTGGTCCAGATGGTCCAGCATCATGTGGCTGTCGAGCAGCGCCGTGCCGTCCTCCAGCACCAGAACCGGCACCCGCATCAGCGGGTTCAGCGCGCGCACCTTCTCGCCATCGCCGAAGACCGACCACGGCCGATGTTCAAACGCCCGGCCGTAAAGCCGCAGCGCGATGCCCACCCGGCGCACGAAGGGGCTGTCATACTGGCCGATCAGGATCATTCGGCCGCCACCGCCGGCACGGCCTTCAGATAGGCGGCGACGGCCCGGCGGTCGGCTTCGGGCAGGCTGGCCATGTTTTCGACCACATGGGCCATATGGCCGCCGACCGAATCGAAATCGGGGGTGAAGCCCGAGGTCAGGTATTCGACGATCTCATCTTCCGACCAGTCCAGCCCGCCGGGGGTGATGTTCGGTATCCGCCCCTGCCCCGAGGGGTTGGGCGCGCCGCCCAGCCAGCGCGACCGGTCCAACCCGCCCAGCGCGTTGCGCGGGGTGTGGCATTCGCCGCAATGGGCCAGCGCCTCGGCAATGTAGCGGCCGCGTTCGACCTCGGGCGTCGCGGCGGTTTCCAGCACCCAGTCATCATTCAGGAACAACAGCTTCCACCCCCCCAGATTGCGGCGGATGCTGAAGGGAAAGCCCACCTCATGCGGTTTTGACGGCTCGGCCGAGGGGGGCAGGCCCTGCATGTAAGCCCAGAGATCGGCCAGATCCTGATCGGTCATGTGCTGATAGGCGGCATAGGGCAGGGCGGGGAAATAATGCGCGCCTTCGGGTGAGATGCCGTCGCGGATCGCATGGCCCAGCGCCTCGACCGTCCAGCCGCCGATGCCGTGGTCGGGATCGGGCGAGATGTTGGGGGCGAAGAAGGTGCCGAAGGCGGTCGGAAAGCTTTGCCCGCCCGTGAGGATCAGCTTGGCCTCGCCCTGGGCCTCGGGCGCCATGTGGCAGCTGGCGCAGCCCGCCGCGGCAAAGACCGCCGTTCCCCGGGCCGCATCACCTGTCAGGGCTGACAGCCCGCTGTCGTCGCGCGGACGCGGCTGGGTGGCCAGCAGATAGGCCGCAAACCCCACAAGTGCCAGCCCGAGGGCGGCAAAGCCCAGCCGTTTCATGATGCGACTCCCGTATGAGACGGCGGAAGGCTAGCCCGAAACCGCGCCGGGGGAAGCTGAATTTTTGGTTATGTCCGGCGGGGGGAGGCGGCGG
>JACZKR010000172.1 GCA_014859945.1 Paracoccaceae bacterium
GTTGCGAGGGGGGCGAAAAGCGCGTATCTGGCCCGCCATGGCACAGAAGCGCAATTCCACGGGCGAAGGCCCCTCGCAGCGGCAGCTTCGCGTCGGCGAACTGATCCGCCGCACGCTGTCCGACCTGCTGAACCGGGCCGAGATTCATGATCCCGACCTCAACCGCATGTCGATCACCGTCGGCGAAGTGCGCTGCTCTCCCGACCTGAAGGTGGCGACGGCCTATGTCATGCCGCTGATGGGGTCGGTTCCGGTGGAAGACGCCATCGCCGCCCTTGCCCGCAACCGGGCCGAGCTGCGCCACCGCGTCGGCACCCAGCTGACGCTGAAATACACGCCCGACCTGCGCTTCCGCCCCGATGAAACCTTCGACCGGCTTGATGAAACCCGGCGGCTGTTCTCGGACCCGGCGGTGAAGCGCGATCTGGACGCGCCCGGGGACGAAGAGCAGTGATGCGGCGCCTTGCGCTTGTGCTGGCGCTGCTTGCCCCGCAGGCGGCGGTGGCTGCGGCCTGTCATGACGCGGTGTTTGAAGACACCCCGTTCACCGTCTGCCAGTCCGGCCCGCGCGATGACCTTCGGCTGTTCCATTCCAGCCCGCAGGGTCTTTACGGCAGCTTCTCGGCGGTGAATGGCGAGTTGGAGGCAAAGGGCCAGAGGCTGGGCTTTGCCATGAACGCGGGGATGTATCACGCCGACCGCGCGCCGGTGGGTCTTTATGTCGAGGACGGGGTAGAAACCTCGGCCATCGTCACCCGGCCCGGCCCGGGCAATTTCGGCATGCTGCCGAACGGCGTCTTTTGCATCGCGCCGGGGACCGACCGGCCCTATCGCCTGATCGAAAGCCGCAGCTTTGCCGCCGCGCCGCCCGGCTGCCGCTATGCCACGCAATCGGGGCCGATGCTGGTGATCGGCGGGCTGCTGCACCCCCGGCTGATTCCCGACAGCGATTCGGTCTATATCCGCAACGGCGTCGGCGTCGATGCAGCGGGGCAGAACGCCTATCTGGTCATCTCGGACCGGCCGGTGAACTTTCACCGCTTCGCCCGGTTCTTCCGCGATGCGCTGGGCCTGCCGGACGCGCTCTATTTCGACGGCAAGATCTCGCGCCTGCACGCGCCGGAACTGGGGCGCGATGACATCGGGTTTTCCATGGGGCCGATCATCGGCACCGTCGTTCCGAAAGGCTAGACCATGGGCCGCACGAAGAAGGGCCGCCCGGTTTCGGGCTGGCTGGTGATTGACAAGCCCGCCGGCATTACCTCGACCGCCGTTGTCAACAAGGTGAAATGGGCGCTTCAGGCGCAGAAGGCGGGCCATGCCGGCACGCTTGACCCGGCCGCGACCGGCGTTCTGGCCGTGGCGCTGGGCGAGGCGACGAAGACTGTGCCCTACATCACCGATGCGCTGAAATGCTACCGTTTCGTCGTCCGGCTGGGCGCCGCGACCACCACCGATGATGCCGAGGGCACGGTTCTGGAAACCCGCGACACCCGCCCCGACGATGCCGCCATCGCCGCCGCCCTTGCCGCCTTCCGGGGCGAGATCATGCAGGTGCCGCCGCAATTCTCGGCCGTGAAGGTGGAAGGCGAACGCGCCTATGACCTGGCCCGCGAAGGCGTCGAGATGGACCTTGCCGCCCGTCCGCTGTGGGTGGAACGGCTTGAGGTGATCGCCCGTCCCGATGACGATCATGTCGAACTGGAAATGGTCTGCGGCAAGGGCGGCTATGTCCGCTCGATCGCGCGCGATCTGGGGCAGATGCTGGGCTGCCTTGGCCATGTGCTGTGGCTGCGGCGGCTGTGGTCGGGGCCGTTTCATGCCGACAAGGGTCTGAGCCTTGACGACATCGACCGCATGGCGCGCAGCGAGGAACTGGACACCCATCTTCTGCCGCTGGAACTGGGTCTGGCCGATCTGCCCGAACTGCCCGCCACTGCCGAGGGTGCCGCGCGGCTGCGCAACGGAAATCCGGGCATGGTGCTGGCCTCTTCCGTGCAATATGGCGATGCCGCCTGGGCCAGCTGGCAGGGCCGGGCGGTGGCCGTGGGCACCTACCGCGCGGGTGAACTGCACCCGCTGCGCGTCTTCAATCAGGGCTAGGCCCCCGCCGTGCCGGTCACCCGCCGCTTCCGCAAGGGCGATGCCGACAGCGAGGCGCTGTATTCCCCCTGCGGCGCCTACCGCTATCTGCTCACCCGGCGCTGGGGCGAGGGCGGGCTGCTGCTTTATGTCATGCTGAACCCCTCGACCGCGACCGAGGAACGCAACGACCCCACCATCGAACGGTGTGAGAGGCGGGCGCGGATGCTGGGCCATGGCGGCCTGGCCGTGGCGAACCTGTTCGGCTTTCGTGCCACCTATCCGGCCGACCTGCGCGCCGCGCCCGATCCGGTCGGGACAGAGAATGACGCGGTGCTGATGCAGGCGGCGGCTGGCGCCGCGACCATCCTCTGCGGCTGGGGCACCCATGGCGCGCTGATGGGGCGGGGGCCGCAGGTGGCCGCGCAGCTGCGCAACACCGGCCGGCCGGTCTGCCATCTGGGCCTGACGCGCGACGGCCACCCGCGCCATCCGCTTTATGTCGGCTATGCGGTCGCGCCGCAGGTCTGGGCCTGATCAGGCCGCCCGAAGTTCGACCTGCGTCAGATCGGGCATCGCGCCGTTGGTCAGTTGCGCCAGCGGCACGCCGTCCAGCAACAGCGTCACGCCGCCCCCCGCCGGATCGGGCTGCAGCGACAGCACCGGGTCGGGGTGCTGCAGCGCGTCATAAATCACCATCAGCCGGTCCTGCGCCGGGTCGAAATCGGTGATCATCGCCGGCAGCTCGCCCGCCTCATAATCCTGAAGGGCGAAGGTGTCGGCGCCCTCGCCGCCATTGGCCCAGTCACCGGCGCCGACCGTCAGCAGGTCGCTGCCCGCACCGCCGTTCAGGAAATCGGCCAGATCGTCGTCGCCGCCGGACAGGCTGTCATCGCCCTCGCCGCCCTCAACCGTGTCAGTGCCCGCGCCGCCTGCCAGCAGATCATCGCCGAAGCCGCCGGAAACCAGATCATCGCCTTCGCCGCCGTCCAGCGTGTCGGTGCCCTCGCCGCCTTCCAGACTGTCGTCACCCGTGCCGCCGGCAAGGCTGTCATCGCCCTCGCAGCCTGCCAGAGTGTCATCGCCTGCGCCTCCGAAAAGGTCATCGTCGCCTGCGCCGGCCACCAGCCAGTCGTCGCCGTCATCGCCCCACAGGCTGTCATCGCCTTCGCCGCCATCCAGCGCGTCGCGGCCCGGGCCGCCCGAAACCGCATCGGCACCGCCGCGCCCGCCCAGCATGTCATCGCCTTCGCCGCCCTGCAGCGTGTCGTCCCCTTCGCCGCCGGCCAGCACATCATTGCCGGCAGAGCCGCTCAGATCGCGGTCTGGGTCTTCGGCGTCGGGAATATCATCCGATTCCGGCATGCCATCGAAGGAATCCAGAATGTCGCCGCCGGTTTCCGCCTGTTCTTCGGGATCGGGCGCATCCTCATCCGCCGCATCATCCGAGTCGTCGCGGCCTGCGCCCGAAAACAGCGCGGCATCGGCCAGCACGCCGGCCATCACCGCCCCCAGCAGCCCCAGTATCC
>JACZKR010000173.1 GCA_014859945.1 Paracoccaceae bacterium
CGCGGCCACCGCGCGCAAGGCGGCGCTGGAAGAGATTGCGCTGGTCGAACCGCTGATGCCGGCCCGGCGCGAGATGGTGGAAGCCATCCGTTCCGCGATGCCGGGGGCGATGATCGTCGGGGATTCGACCCAGCCTGTCTATGCCGCGAACCTTTACTATGACCACGACCGCCCCGGCGGCTGGTTCAACGCCGCCACCGGCTATGGCGCGCTGGGCTATGGCCCGGGCGCGGCGGTGGGGGCGGCGGCGGCCTGTCCCGGCGTGCCGGTGGTCTGCCTGATCGGCGACGGCGGGCTGCAGTTCAGCCCCGGGGAATTGCGGACGGCGGTGGATGAAAAGCTGCCGGTCACCTTCCTTGTCTGGAACAACGCCGCCTTCCGCGAGATTGCCGATGCCATGCGCGGCGCGAATACCGAAGTCATCGGTTGTTCGCCGTCACCCCTGAACCTTGAACCCTTTGCCGCCGCCTGCGATCTGCCCTTCTCGTCGGTGCCGCAGGAGGCCGAGGTTCTGCATTGGGCCCTGTCGCAGCCCTGCGACGGCCCAAGGCTGATCGAGGTGCGGGTCAGCGACTGAATAGGGGGCAAGCCGCCCGGCTTGCCATTTCCGCGCGCGGCCTGTCATAGTCGCGCATTGCTTCGTGACAGGGAGTCCAACAATGAAGACCGCCGCCGCCCTTCTGGGCCTGACGCTGGCCCTTTCCACCCCCTCTCTTGCCCAGGACCTGCCCGATCTGGCGGGCCGCGAGGTTGTGGTGGTGACCGAGAACGCCTATCCGCCGCTGCAGTTCCTCGATGCCTCGGGCACGGCCATCGGCTGGGAATATGACGCGATGGCCGAAATCGCCAAGCGGCTGAACATCACCGTGAAATACGAAAACATCAGCTGGGACGCGATGATTCCGGCGGTGTCGGAAGGCCAGTTCGATCTGGGCATGACCGGCATCACCATCCGCGACGACCGCAAGGAGAAGGTGGATTTCTCGGACAGCTACATGACCTCAGAGATGGTCATGATGGTGCGCGGGGATGAGACGCGCTTCACCGACGCGGCCTCTTTCGCGGCCAATGCCGACCTTCTGATGGCCGCGCAGCCGGGCACCACGCCCTTCTATGTCGGCGTCTATGAGGTGCTGGACGGGAATGAGGCGAACCCGCGGATCAAGCTGTTCGAAACCTTCGGCGCCACGGTCGAGGCGCTGAAGGCCGGCGATGTGGACCTTGTGCTGACCGACGGCACGGCGGGCGCAGGCTATGTCGATGCTTCGGGCGGTGCGCTGAAGATCATCGGTGAAAAGCTGGGGACCGAGGATTTTGGCTTCATCTTCCCGAAGGGCAGCGACCTTGTGGCGCCGATGAACGCGGCGATTGCCAGTATGAAGGCTGACGGCACGCTGGATGCGCTGAACAAGAAGTGGTTCCTCGACTACAAGATGGGCCAGTAAGCCCTTTGCCCCGGCCTTCGGGCCGGGGCCTGCCCGATGCAGCCCCAACCCAAGCCTGACCGCGATTTTCCATGGTGGCTGGTGATCCTTGCGGTCACCGGCGCCGTTCTGTTCTGGCGGATCGAAACGAATGACGTCTATGCCCGCGCGCTGGACACGCTGGGCAAGGGGCTGGGCATCACGGTGATCGTCGCCGTGGTGGCCTATCTGGGCGCCTGCGCCATCGGGCTGGGGCTGGCGGTGATGGGGCTGTCGAAGAATATCGTCCTGCGCCAGATCGCCCGGCTTTATATCGAGGTGATGCGCGGCGTTCCGATCATCGTGCTGCTGCTGTATGTGGCCTTCGTGCTGGCGCCGGGGGCGGTGTGGCTGGTCAACCAGATCGGCCAGCCCTTGGGCCTGCCGGAATGGCGGGTGCGGGATTTCCCGCTGATCGCGCGGGCGGTCATTGCGCTGATGCTGGCCTATTCCGCCTTTCTGGCCGAGATCTTCCGCGCCGGCCTTCAGGCGGTGGACAAGGGCCAGATCGAGGCGGCGCAGGCCCTGGGCCTGAACCGCTGGCAGCGCTTTCGCCACATCGTCTTTCCCCAAGCCTTCCGCATGATCCTGCCGCCCCTTGGCAACGATTTCGTCGCCATGGTGAAGGACAGCTCGCTCGTGTCGGTGCTGGGGGTCAGCGACATCACCCAACTGGCCAAGGTGACGGCCGCCGGAAACTTCCGGTATTTTGAAACCTACAACGTCGCCGCGCTGCTGTACCTGACCATGACCATCGGCCTTTCGCTGATCCTGCGGTGGATCGAGGCGCGGCTGCGCGGCCCGTCCGACCGCTAGCCGATCACCCTGTGGTGGCAGAAGTCGGCGGTTTTTCCCCCTTCTGGGTCGCGCAAATTGTGGCATGATGATGGCCAACGCGCCCGTGCGCGTGCCAAGGCGGGAGATCAACCCGCCGAAACCGAAGGGACATGTGGAATGCTGAATGAGTTCAAAACCTTCATTGCCAAGGGCAATGTCGTCGACCTTGCGGTCGGTATCATCATCGGTGCGGCCTTCACGGCCATCGTCAATTCGCTGGTTGGCGACCTGATCAACCCGATCATCGGGGTAATCACCGGCGGGATCGACTTCTCAAACCTGTTCATCAACCTCAGCGATACGGACTATACCTCGCTGAAGGCGGCCAAGGATGCGGGCGCGCCGGTCTTTGCCTATGGCTCGTTCATTACCGCGGTGATCAACTTCCTGATCATCGCATGGGTGGTGTTCCTGCTGGTGAAGGGCGTGAACAAGCTGAAGGACGCCACCGCCAAGAAAGAGGCCGAGGTGGCCGCAGCCGCCCCCGCCGGCCCGACCGAGGTGGATCTGCTGAAGGAAATCCTGGCCGCGCTGAAGAAGTAAGGCGGTACCGGAAACGAAAGGCCCCCGCAGTTGCGGGGGCCTGTGCTTTTTTGGGGCTGGTCTCAGATCGCCAGCGCGTCGGTGGCGCTGATGTGGGGCAGGCCAAGCGCCTCGCCCACGGCGGCATAGGTCAGCTTGCCGGCATGGGTGTTCAGCCCGGCCAGCAAGTGCTTGTCTTCGGCGCAGGCGCGCTTCCAGCCCTTGTCGGCCAGGGCCAGCATGAAGGGCAAAGTGGCATTGCCCAGACCCAGCGTCGAGGTGCGGGCCACCGCACCCGGCATGTTCGCCACGCAATAGTGCAGGATGCCGTCCACCTCATAGATCGGGTCCTGATGGGTGGTGGCGCGGCTGGTTTCAAAACAGCCGCCCTGGTCGATCGCCACGTCCACCAGAACCGAGCCGGGCTGCATCGTGGTCAGTTGCGCACGGCTGACCAGCCGCGGCGCCGCCGCCC
Organism: Paracoccaceae bacterium; assembly: GCA_014859945.1. Taxonomy (GTDB): domain Bacteria; phylum Pseudomonadota; class Alphaproteobacteria; order Rhodobacterales; family Rhodobacteraceae; genus Fuscibacter. Next base: position 3,298 of record JACZKR010000173.1, read on the forward strand.
CCGGCACCAGGACCGCGCCGATCACCATGTCGGCGGTGGTGATCAGATCGGCGACCGCGCCGGCGCTGGCATATTGCGTCGTCAGGCGGCCCATGAACACGTCATCCAGATAGGACAGCCGGGGAACCGAGCGGTCCAGAACGGTGACATTCGCGCCCATGCCGGCCGCGACGCGCGCCGCCGCAGTGCCCACCACGCCGCCGCCGATGATGACGACATTGGCCGGACGCACGCCCGGAATGCCGCCCAGCAGCACGCCGCGCCCGCCATTGGCCTTCTGCAGCGCCCAAGAGCCGACCTGCGGCGCCAGACGGCCCGCAACTTCGGACATCGGGGCCAGAAGCGGCAGGCCGCCCCGGGCATCGGTCACGGTTTCATAGGCGATGGCGGTCACGCCGGATGCCAGCAGATCCTTCGTCTGCTCGGGGTCGGGGGCAAGGTGAAGGTAGGTGAACAGCACCTGGCCTTCGCGCAGCCGCTTGCGTTCCACCGGCTGCGGTTCCTTGACCTTCACGATCATGTCGGCGGTGGCAAAGACCTCATCAGCGGTATCGACGATCCGCGCCCCCACCGCCTGATAGGCGGCATCGGCAAAGCCGGCGCCAAGGCCGGCCTTGGTTTCAACCGTCACGTCATGGCCGTGGGCGATGGCTTCGCGCGCGGCGTCGGGCGTCATGCCGACGCGGAATTCCTGCGGCTTGATCTCTTTCGGGCAACCGATTTTCATGTGCTCTCTCCCTGTCGGGCCTTTGGCCCTGTGCCATCAGGATGACGCCGATTTCCGGGCAGAGGCTTTGAATTTCCTGTGGCGCACAGGCGGGTCTGTGGTAGAAAATCCTTCAGATTGACCCTTTGACCGAAGATCATCCCATGACGCCCGAACTCGACGCAACCGACCGCCGCATTCTGACCGTGTTGCAGAAAGAGGGGCGCATCACCAACGCCGATTTGTCCGAGCGGGTGAACCTGTCCGCCTCGGCCTGCCACCGCCGGGTTCAGCGGCTGGAGGAAGAGGGCTTCATCGCCAAATATGTGGCCCTGCTGGATACCCGCCGGATCGGCAAGCCGACGACTGTCTTTGTCGAAATCACGCTTCAGGGGCAGGCTGACGAGCTGCTGGACGCCTTCGAGCGCGAGGTCGCCCGCGTGCCGGACATCCTGGAATGTCACCTGATGGCGGGGCAGGCCGATTACCTGCTAAAGATCATGGCCGAGGATACCGAGGATTTCGCCCGCATCCACCGCCAGTATCTGAGCCGCCTGCCGGGCGTCCGGCAGATGCATTCCAGCTTTGCGCTGCGGACGGTGGTGCAGACCACCGCGCTGTCGGTCTGACGATCAGCCGCGCAGCCGCTTGCCTTCGGGGTCAAACGCCGGCTCTGCCAGCATCCGGGCGGCGTGCGGGCGGCCCAGAACCATCACGCTCAGCGGTTCATCGGGGCTGATCTCGGGCCGCAGGTAGGCCAGCGCCAGCGACTTGCCGACATGATAGCCATAGGCACCCGACGAAACCTTGCCCGCCGGCCGGCCTGCGGCATCAAAGATGGGTTCGTTGCCGGTGGCGTCGGCGGTGGTCGCCTGCACCTCGATGCAGCGCAACAACTCACGGGCGGGGCGCTGCATTACCTCGGCGCAGGCTGCGTGATTGAGGAAGGGCTTGTCGTGGCGGATCAGCCGGTCAAGCCCGCATTCCTGAGGCCAGTATTCCGGGCTGTAATCGCGGCCCCAGCTGCCATAGCCCTTTTCGACCCTTAGGCTGGTCAGGGCGCGGGCGCCGACCGGGCCGGCACCTTTCGCGGCGGCGGCACCCAGCAGCGCGGTGTAAAGCGGCAACTGGTCGGCCTCGGCGCAATGCAGTTCCCACCCCAGATCGCCGCTGAACGACACGCGCAGGGCGATGCAGCGGACCCCCGCAACCTCGATCCGGGCCGAGCGGAAGAACGGGAAGGCCGCAGGCGACAGATCCGCCCCGGTGAGGCCCTGCAGGATATCGCGGGCCAGCGGCCCCGCAATGTTGAACCCCGCCATCGCCCCGGTCACGCTGGACCAGGTGGTGCGGGCGGGCAGGGGCACCGCATCGAAGAAGCGTTTGTGATAGCGCTCGGCCATGCCCGAGCCGATCATCAGATAGTCGCCCTCGCCCAGACAGGTGACGGTGAAGTCGCCCGCAATCCCGCCACGCCGGCCGATCAGCGGCGCGAGGCAGGACCGCCCCGGTTCGGCGGGAATGCGGTTGGCCAGAAGCGCCTCAAGCCAGTCGCGCGCGCCGGGGCCGGTGACGCGGTAGCGCGCATAGTTCGAGATGTCGATGATGCCCGCCCGGTCGCGCGGCATCCGCGCCTCGCGCCCGACCGGGGCCCACCAGTTCTGCCGCTCAAACCCGGCGGTCTCTTCACGGGGCTCCCCCGGGGCGGCGAACCACAGCGGATGCTCCCAGCCGTAGTTCAGACCGAAGACGGCGCCCATGTCCGTTTGCGCCTGATAGGCCGGGCGCGTCCGGGCGGGGCGGCCCGCCGCCCGCTCTTCGCCGGGGAAATGGATCTTGAAGCGGTTGGCATACTGGTCCGCCACCCGGGCGCGGGTAAAGGCCTTGCCGGCCCAACTGCCGAACCGCGCCAGATCCCAGCCGAACATGTCCAGCCGCGGCTCTCCTTCGACGATCCATTCCGCCGACAGAAGGCCAAGACCGCCCGACTGCGAAAAGCCGGGGATGATGCCGTTGCAGCAGAAATAGTTGCGCAGTTCCGGCACCGGGCCGAACAGCGCCGCGGCATCGGGGGACCAGATCATCGGCCCGTTGATGACGCGCTTTATGCCCGCCCGCCCGACTGCGGGCACCCGGGCGATCGCCCGCATCATGTTCGGCTCGATCCGGTCCAGATCATCGGGGAACAATTCATGCCCGAAGCCCGGCGGCGTACCGTCCTCGGCCCAGAAGCGCATGTCACGCTCATAAGCGCCGACCAGAAGGCCCTTGCCCTCTTGCCGCAGGTAATATTCGCCGTCCCGGTCGGCGACCGAGGGCAGCCGGCGGTCCATGGCGGCGATTTCGGCGATGGTTTCGGTCACGAAATACTGATGCTCGGTCGGCATCAGCGGCAGGTCGATGCCGGCAAGTGCTGCCACCTCACGCGCCCAAAGGCCGGCCGCGTTCACCACCCAATCCGCCTGGATGGCGCCGCGCGGGGTTTCCACGATCCATGATCCGTCGGGTTGCTGAACCGTCGCCGTCACCGGCGTAAAGCGGTGAATCTGCGCGCCGCGCGCCCGTGCCCCTGCCGCATAGGCCATCGTCACGCCCGAAGGGTCGACGTTGCCGCCCTGCGGTTCGTACATGATGCAGCGGATGCCCGCAAAATCGACCAGCGGATGCAGCCGTTCCGCCTCATCGCGGCCGATCTCATAGAAATCCATGCCATAGTAGCGCGCCTTGGCGGCCTGAAGGCGCAGCTGCTGTTCCCGCTCGACCGTCTGCGCCAGATATAGCGAGCCGGGCTGGAAGATGCCGCAGCCCTGTCCCGTCTCGGCCTCGAGTTCCTTGTAAAGGCCCATGGTATAATGCTGCAGGCGGCTGATGTTGGTGCTGTCGTGCAGCCCGTGGATGTTCGCCGCCGCGTGCCAGGTTGAACCCGAGGTCAGCTCGGTCCGTTCCAGCAGCACGACATCGCGCCAGCCAAGTTTGGCCAGATGATAGAGGATCGAACACCCGATCAGCCCGCCGCCGATCACCACGGCCTGGGCATGCGAGGGAAGCGGCTGGCTGTCAGTCATCGGCGGTTCCTGAGCGAGGGGCGGCAAGGCCTGTCTGTGGCGACTGTCACGGGCCGCGCCCCGGCGGTCCTGCACAGCGGCGTCGCGAAACCGCCAACCAGCGACAACCCGCCGGGCAAGGCATGGGTGACGGCCGGTCCGCGCCCGGTATCCCGGCCGGTTTCCGGGCGGTGCTGCCGGTTGGCACCGCCGGCGGGCGGGCCTGTTGCGTGGTGCGACTCTGAATGCACCGAACCGCCGCTTTCCCTCTTGCCCCGCCTGACCCCCGCCATTAAACGGGTCGGCGGAGTGGTGGCCGAGTGGTCGAAGGCACACCCCTGCTAAGGGTGCAGGCGGGGAACCGTCTCGAGGGTTCGAATCCCTTCCACTCCGCCACTTACCCTCGCGAAAGCGTTCTCCCGATCCGGCTGCGGGCGGATTTTTCCGTTGTTTTCGGGGGTTGCGCGGGAGGGGCTGAGCACTGGACTCGGCGCGAGGTGGCCCCGAAGCGGTCTTTCGGGGCAGATATTCTCTGGACCTCATGACTGCCACGTTCCAGTTGTTAAGTGTGGCGGCGCGGCGCCTTCTGCACGGCGGCGCGGTGCCTTCTGCACGAAAACTTTGCGCTCCGTTTGCAGAGGGGTGTCAGCTACTCCCCGCATCTACTCGGGGTACCGCCCAGTTCGGCAGTATGTCAGTCCTTAGAGGATCACCGCGAAGCTCCAGCCTAAACACCTCAGGGAACAGAGACATCGCCTCCGGCGCGGTCTTCGAGCAGGAGAACACCGCCGACCTGCCCGCCGCGACGCCGTTCCTGTCGCCGCGCCTTTTCCTGAGCACCGGCGCAACGGCCGCCGCCGTCGCCTACGACTGCTCCGGGGTCTATCTGGAGACGGATTATTGAGCCCGTCGCGCTTTCAGCTCTCCGAACTGTCGAGAAACCGATACCCGATCCCCGGTTCCGTCGCGATGAACCTTGGGTTCGTGGCATCGTCGCCGAGCTTCAGGCGCAGTTGTCTGATATAGACTCGTAGGTACTGACTGTCTTCTGCATGGGCTGGACCCCAGATGGTCCGAAGGATCATCTCTTGCGTCACCAGCCGTCCACGGTGGCTGGCCAGCATCCACAGAAGATCGAATTCACGCCGCGTGAGGTGCAGGGGGGCCCCTTCCAGCGACGCCGAATGATCGGCCGCGTCAATTCTGAGCGAGCCGATGATCAGGGCCGACGGAACGGCCTCGGCACCACGATCCCGCAGAAGGCCGCGCACCCGGGCCAGAAATTCCTTCACGCCAAAGGGCTTGACCACATAGTCCTGCGCGCCGGCATCCAGCGCCTCGACCTTGCCGGCCTCATCCGCGCGAACCGACAGGATCAGGACGGGAACCGGGCTCCATCCCCGCAGGTCACGCAGGACCGACAGGCCGTCGGCATCGGGCAGGCCAAGGTCCAGCACCACCAGCGCCGGGGTTTCGCGGGCGGCGGTCGCCAGACCTTCGCGCGCGGTTCCGGCTTCGATCACACCATAGCCTTCGGCCTCAAGCGCCACGCGCAGAAAGCGGCGGATCGGGGCTTCGTCATCGACGATCAGGATGCGGGCGGTGGCAGTCATGCGGCGGTCTCGGGGTTGAACAGAGGCAGCGCCATCACGATACGGGTGCCGCTGCCATCGGGCCAGCCGGCGCGCCCGGTTTCGGCCCGGATGGTGCCGCCCATCGCCTCGACCAGCCCCTTGCAGATCGCAAGCCCAAGGCCGGTGCCGGCGCGCTGACGGTCGCCTCCGGCCACGCGGTAGAACATGTCGAAGACGCGGGCCAGATCTTCGGCCGGAATGCCGGGGCCGTGGTCGGTCACGGCGATTTCGGCACGCCCGGCCACAAGGCGCGCGGTGACGGTGATGGCGGTGCCCTCGGGCGCGTATTTGGCGGCATTGTCCAGAATGTTGACCAGCACCTGTTCCAGCAGCACGCCGTCGGCCAGGATCAGCGGCAGGTTCGGCGCAAGGTCCACCTGCAGGTCATGGCCGCGCAGAACGCCCTTCATCCGCGCCCGCGCGCCGCCGACCACCTCGGCCACCTCCTGCGGCGCAAGGCGCGGTTTCAGCGCGCCATGGCCCAGCCGCGTCATGTCGAGCAGGTTCTGAACATAGCGGTCCAGCCGCTCACCTTCCTCGCGGATGTTTTCGGCCAGGTCGCGACGGGCTTCGGGCGGAACCTCGCTGTCGGCCAGATGGCCGGCCGCGCCGATGATGGTGACCAGCGGCGTGCGCAGGTCATGGCTGACGCTGTTCAGCAGCGCGGTGCGCAGCCGCTCGGTCTCGGTCGCAAGCTGGGTGGCCGCAAGGTCTTCGGTCAGGCGCAGCCGCTCCAGCGCCAGCGCGATCTGGTCGATCAGCGCATCCAGAAGCCTGCGGTCGGTGCGCAGAAGCTGGCGGTCATCGGGATAGGCGATGCCCAGCACCCCCAGCCGCCGGTCACCCGCAACCAGTGGCAGAAAGAACCAGCGCGCGGTGGGCAGGGTGTCCGACCCCCGGCCCGCCGCTTCACCCTTTTCCCATGCGAACTGCGCGGCGGACTGGTCGCGCACCTCAAGCCGGTCTTCGGGCGGGAAGCCCCCGACAACCCCCAGTTCCGCCCCGCGCGGCATCAGCAGCACCGCTTCGCAGCGCAGCGTGGTCGCGACATGGCTGACCGAGGCCCAGACCACATCATCGGCCGTCGCGGCGGCGGCGACGCGGCGGCTGAAATCGTAAAGCTTGTTCGTGCGGTCGGCGATGGCGGCCTGCGCCTCGATCCGCCCGCGCAGCCGGGCGGCCAGATTGCCGGTGATCAGCGAGGCGACAAGGAAGAGGCCCAGCGTCAGGAACTCCCCCCGGCGCGAGACCTGAAAGGTATAGCGCGGTTCGGTGAACAGGAAGTTGTAGGCCAGAAACCCCAGAAGTGCTGCCACCACCGCCGGCCCAAGACCACGGCGGCTGGCGACGACCACGACGGCGGTCATGAAGATCACGCTCAGGCTGGCTACCGGAAACAACTGCTCGGCGCCCCAGGAACAGGCGGCGGCGATGGCCACGGCCAGCAGCGCCTCACCCCAGGCCCGGGGCTCCGACCCCAGATGCGGCAGGCGGAAGCGGCGGGCCTTCGGTTTCTCATCCGGCTCTGAGGCGACCGTCACCTCAAAGGCGCCGGACTGCCGCAGCACATCGGCGGCGACATCCTCAGAGGTCCAGCGCGCCCAGAGGGGGCGCCGCCGGGGCCGGCCGATCACGATGCGGCGCACGTTGCGGTCGCTGGCGTAGCCCAGGATCGCCTCGGCCACGTCATGTTCGGCCTCAAGCGTCGCCAGTTCCGCGCCCAGCCGTTCGGCAAGGCGCAGGCTGCCTGCCAGCCGGTCCTTGTCGGCTTCGGGCAGGGTTTCCATCCGCGCCTGCGCGACGTTCAGCGCGATCCATGCGGCGCGGGCGCGGTCGGCGCTGCGTCTTGCAACACGGATCGCCTCACGCGCGGCGGGGCTTTCATTGATGCAGACAAGAATGCGCTCCTGCGTCGGCCAGGGCCCGGCGATGGCGTTCGCGGCCATATGTTCGCGCAGTTGCGCATCCACCCGGTCGGCAGCGGCGCGCATGGCAAGCTCGCGCAGCGCGGTCAGGTTGCCCTTGACGAAGAACGACCCCAGCGCGCGGGCCGCCTGATCGGCGGGATAAACCTTGCCCTGCTTCAGCCGGTCCACCAGTTCGTCCGGCGGCAGGTCGATCAGCTCGATTTCGTCAGCCGTCTCCAGCGCGCCGTCGGGCACGGTTTCCCGCACGCGGACGCCGGTGATGCGGGCGACCGTTTCGTTCAGCGTCTCGATATGCTGGATGTTCAGCGTGGTATAAACGTCGATCCCGGCGGCCAGCACCTCTTCGACATCCTGCCAGCGCTTTTCGTGGCGGCTGCCGTCGGCGTTGGTGTGGGCGAGTTCGTCGATTAGCGCCAGCGCCGGCTTGCGCGCCAGCAGGCCGTCCAGGTCCATCTCGGTCAGCACGCGGCCCTTGTGGATGACCGGCTTGCGCGGCAGTTGCGGCAGGCCTGCCAGCTTGGCTTCGGTTTCGGCCCGGCCATGGGTTTCGATCAGGGCGGCCACCACATCGACGCCTTCGGCGCGCTTGCGGTGGGCGTCGTCCAGCATCGCCCAGGTCTTGCCCACCCCCGGCGCCGCGCCGAGAAAGATCTTCAGCCGCCCCCGCCCCTCACGCGATGCCTGCGTAAGAAGTGCTTCGGGAGAGGGGCGCATTCCGGCATCCGGGGTCATTCGGCGGGTTGTCCTTCCCCGGCAGCGGGCGGCATCGGAAAGGCGTCGTCAAGCGCAATGTTGGTCAGAAGCACGTTGACCCGGGGGGCGCCGTAAAGGCCAAGGAACGGATGCCGGGTGGCGGCCGCGATCAGCGCCCGCACCGCCCCCGGCTCTGCCCCGCGTGCAGTGGCGATCCGCCCGGCCTGCGCCAGCGCGTTTTCGGGGCTGATATCGGGATCAAGGCCCGAGCCCGAGGCGGTCACCGCATCAATCGGCGCGGGGGCGCCGTTCGCCGCCTCCCATGCCGCGCGGCGTTCGGCGACGGCGGCGATCAGGCCTGCCGAGGTTGGCCCAAGGTTCGAGGCCCCGGTTCCGGCGGCGTTCCAGTCGCTGGCCGAGGGGCGGGGCTGCAGATAGCCCTCCCCCGCGAAAGGCTGCGCGATGAGGGCGGAGCCGACAATGGCGCCATCCGCTTCGATCAGGCTGCCGTTGGCGGCCCCGGGGAACAGGGTCTGCGCGATGCCGGTCATGGCAAGGGGGTAGGCCAAGCCCGTCAGCAGGGTGAACAACAGGGTCAGGGCGATTGCGGGGCGAAGGTGGGCGTGCATGGAAATGGTCCCTTTCGGAATTTCGCGGTGGCCCCCCACCCCCATCCCCTCCCCACGGGGGGGAGGGG
>JACZKR010000174.1 GCA_014859945.1 Paracoccaceae bacterium
CCCCTGCCCCGCGCCCGTCGCGCCGGGCCAGATTTGCCGGTTGCCGCGCCCCTGACCAGTGGGGAAATCCTCACCGGGCGCAGGTTATAAGCTGCGGCTATCAGAGGGTTCAGAAAATGCAATTACACATTATCATTCCGGCCTGTTACCCATGGGGCCGGACCCTGCGGGCGGCGGGGTTGCGCGGCTGTCATGCGGCGCGGCCATGATCTGCCCGCACCAACCCACGCAGTTCCACGGAGGTGAAGATGGACACGAAGAACATGGCTACGGGCGGCAAATGCCCGGTGATGCACGGGGCGAACACCGCAAGCGGGGCCTCGGTCATGGACTGGTGGCCGAATGCGCTGAACCTTGACATCCTGCACCAGCACGACAGCAAGACGAACCCGATGTCCAAGGGGTTCAACTACCGCGAAGAGCTGAAGAAGCTGGATGTCGATGGCCTGAAGCGTGACCTTCACGCCCTTCTGACCGACAGCCAGGACTGGTGGCCGGCCGACTGGGGCCATTACGGCGGCCTGTTCATCCGCATGGCCTGGCATGCCGCCGGGTCTTACCGCACCGCCGACGGGCGTGGCGGCGGCGGCACCGGCAACCAGCGTTTCGCGCCGCTGAACTCGTGGCCGGACAACGCCAGCCTCGACAAGGCCCGGCGCCTGTTGTGGCCGATCAAGCGCAAATACGGCAACCGCATCAGCTGGGCCGACCTGATCATCCTGGCCGGAACCATCGCCTATGAGAATATGGGCCTGAAGACCTACGGCTTTGCCTTCGGCCGCGAAGACATCTGGCACCCCGAGAAAGACATCTACTGGGGCGCCGAGAAGGAATGGCTGGCCCCCAGCGACAACCGCTATGACGACGTGGGCAACCCCGCCACGCTGGAAAACCCTTTGGCCGCGGTGCAGATGGGCCTGATCTACGTCAACCCCGAAGGCGTGAACGGCCAGCCCGACCCGCTGAAGACCGCGGCGCAGGTGCGCGAGACCTTCGCCCGCATGGCGATGAACGACGAGGAAACCGTGGCCCTGACCGCCGGCGGCCATACCGTGGGCAAGACCCACGGCAACGGCGATGCCAAGACGCTGGGGCGCGAACCCGAAGCGGCGGGCATCGAGGAACAGGGCCTTGGCTGGGCCAACCCCCATCAGGGCGGCAAGGCGGCAAAGGCCGTGACCTCGGGCTTCGAGGGCGCCTGGACCACCAACCCGACGCGCTGGGACAACGGCTTCTTCCAGATGCTCTTCGGCCATGACTGGGAACTGCGCCGCAGCCCCGCCGGCGCCCAGCAGTGGGAACCGGTCACCATCCGCGAAGAGGATCGCCCGGTCGATGCCTCGGACGCTTCGGTGCGCCGCAACCCGATGATGACCGACGCCGACATGGCGATGAAGATGGACCCGGTCTATCGCGAGATCTCGCTGAAGTTCATGAACGACTTCGACTATTTCTCGGACACCTTCGCCCGGGCCTGGTTCAAGCTGACGCACCGCGACATGGGGCCGAAGGCGCGCTATGTCGGCCCCGATGTGCCGGCCGAAGACCTGATCTGGCAAGACCCGGTTCCGGCGGGCGCGACGGGCTATGACGTGGCCGCGCTGAAGGCCAGGATCGCCGCTGCCGGCCTGCCGGCGGCCCATCTGATCGCCACCGCCTGGGACAGCGCCCGCACCTTCCGCCAGTCGGACTATCGCGGCGGGGCGAACGGTGCCCGCATCCGTCTGGCGCCCCAGAAGGATTGGGAAGGCAACGAACCCGCCCGTCTGGCCCGCGTGCTGGCGGTGCTGGAACCGATCGCGGCGGCGGCAGGCGCCTCGCTGGCCGATACCATCGTGCTGGCCGGCAACCTGGGGGTCGAGCAGGCGGCGAAGGCCGCGGGCTTTGACCTGGCGCTGCCCTTCGCGCCGGGCCGCGGCGATGCGACCGCCGAACAGACCGACGCCGAATCCTTCGCGCCGCTGGAGCCGGTGGCCGATGGCTTCCGCAACTGGCTGAAGAAGGACTACGTCGTCAGCCCCGAGGAACTGCTTCTGGACCGCGCCCAACTGATGGGCCTGACCGCGGCCGAGATGACGGTTCTACTGGGCGGCATGCGGGTGATGGGCACCAACCACGGCGGCAGCGCCCATGGTGTCTTCACCGACCGCAAGGGCGCGCTGACGACCGATTTCTTCGTCAACCTGACCGACATGGCCTGGCGCTGGGTGCCTTCGGGCAACGGCACCTACAACATCGTGGACCGCAAGTCGGGCGCGGTGAAGTGGACGGCGACGCGCGTCGATCTGGTCTTCGGCTCGAACTCGGTGCTGCGCGCCTATGCCGAGGTCTATGCCCAGGATGACGCGAAAGAGAAGTTCGTGCAGGACTTCGCCGCCGCCTGGACCAAGGTGATGAACGCCGACCGTTTCGATCTGGTCTGAGCCTTCGGGCGCAGGCGGCCTGCCCGGAGCCATCCGGGCGGGCCGTCACGGCAGGGGGCGGACCGTTACGGCCACCCCATCCGCCACCGTATCGGGCGGATAGACGATCAGCCGGTCGCCCTCGGCCAGACCGGCGGTGATTTCGGCCGCATCGTCGGTCATCCGGCCCGGGGTTACCGCCACACGTTCCGCCCGGTCGCCGGCAATCCGGTAGGCGGCCCAGCCCGCCCCGTCGCGGAACAGCGCGGCCAGCGGCGCCTGCAACGCCTCATCCGCCTGCCACAGGGTGATCCGAGCAAAGACGCGGAAACGGTCGCCCAGACCCGGCCGCCCGTCAGGCGGGGTCAGCAGGTCCAGCGTCACCGTCACCCGCTGTTCCTCGATCCCCAGGGCCGAGACCACCGTGCGCCCCGCCGGATCGACGCGGGCCACCCGCGCCTCAAGCACCGTCTCGCCGCCCCAGCCCTCGATCCGCGCGGCGGCGCCGGGGCGGATGCGGACGGCATCGGTGGACAGCACCTCGGCCTCAATCTGCATGTCGGCCAGATCGCCGATGGTCAGAATGGGCGTGCCCGCCGCCACCAGCCGATCCTGCGTCTCGGCCAAGGACAGCACGATGCCCGACAGGGGTGCCTTCAGCGAAAGGCAGCAGCTTTCGGCATCGCGGTCGGCGCCGGGCGGGCGCAACTGCACTTCGGCCCGGGTCAGGCTGGCGGTGGCCAGTTCAAGCTCGGATCGCGCCGCCTGCTGGTTGCGGGCGGCGCTGGCGGCGTCGCGCAGCGCGGCCTCAAGCTGGGTCTGGGTGGCGGTGCCGCGTTCGGCCAGGGTGCGGATGCGCGCAAGCTGGGCATCGGCGTATCCCAGCGCCTCATCCGCCTGGGCCAGCCGCACCCCGGCCAGTTCGACGGCGGCCCGCGCCTCGGCCACCATGGCATCGGCGGCGGCGCGGCTGCGGGCATCCAGGAGCGGCGGCTCGGCCGGTCGCAGCGTGGCCACCACGGTCTGCCCTGCCAGCACCGTGTCGCCCTCTTCCACCGGCGGCCGGCCAAGGGT
>JACZKR010000175.1 GCA_014859945.1 Paracoccaceae bacterium
CCGCGCGACATGGCGCAGCGACAGCGCCGACAGCGGCGCATCGGTGGCAATGACCACGATGATTGAGCCGGTTTCCTTGCGGCGGAACGTGCCCTCGGTCAGCATCCGCCCGACCGGCTGGCCCAGGATGTTCAGCCATTCCCGCGCGCCGTGGTTGGCCTGCACCAGCGCGCCCAGCGTAAAGGTCTGCCCGCCCAGCGTCACAAGGCGCGAGGCGGTGCCGGTGCCGCCCTTGAACTCATAGGCGATCATGCCGTTGCCGCCGCCGGTTGATCCTTCGGCCACCGGGCCGCCGCTGGCGCTGCGGATCGCCTCGATCGCGTGGTCGGGGGTCACATGCAGGGCGGTGATGTCGTTCAGCACGCCGTCATAGGTTTCGGCCACCACCGGCATGGCCCAGCCATGATCCTTGCGGAAGAACTCGGCGTAATGCTCGATCATCCAGCGCGTCGCGCCGTGATGCACGGCGCCGATGGAATGGGTGTTGGTGATGCAGACCGGCCCGATGAAATAGCCGGCATCGTCGATCCAGTGGGTGCCGGTCATCTCGCCGTTGCCGTTCAGCACCGCGTGGCCCGCCATGACGGGCAGCGGGTTGCCCGCATCGGGGCGCGGCAGGACGGCGGTGACACCGGTGCGCATCTTCTTCGCCGGATCGGTCAGCGTGCAGAAGCCGACGCGGACGCCGGGCACGTCGGTGATGGCATTCAGCTGCCCCGGCGTGCCCGGGAAGGGCAGGCCAAGCGCGCGGGCCCGGGGTCTGGTCATGCGGTCTTCCTTTCGCGGGCGCCCTGAAGGCGCGTTTCATCCTTCAGCAGCAGCGCCAGCGCCAGCGCGGTCAGCACCACACCCCCCAGCACCGCCGGCGGCGGGGCACCGTGGCCAAGGGCGATTTCCCAAAGGATCACCCAGCTTGGCACCAGATAGGTATAGGCCATCACCTTGGCGGCCGGCAGGCGCAGCGCAGCGTACTGCAGCAGCACGAAGGTCATCGCGCTGGCCGCCACCGCCACATAGACAAGGCAGACCCAGACGATGCCCGGCAGCGCGGCCCAGTCGGTTTCGGCCACATCGCGCCAGCCCCAAAGCACCAGCAGCACAAAGCCCGCCGCCATCATGCCGGTGGTGAAGACCACCGCAGGCTCCCCCCGGTTCAGGCGCGGCACCATGGGCGCATAGATGGCATGGGCGATGCAGCCGACGAAGTAGATCGCCTCGCCCCGGCCGATGTGAAAGGCCATCAGCAGCCCCAGATCGGCGCGAAAGATCACCCAAAGCGCGCCAAGGGCGCCCACCAGCAGCGCCAGTGCCATTCGCAGGGTCGTGCGCTGCCGCAGGACCAGCCAGCCAAAGCCCGCCGCCATGACCGGGGTCAGGGTAAAGACCGCCGCCGCCGGAACGGCGGCCGCGGTGCGCAGCCCTTCGAACATCAGCACGAAATAGGCCGCCAGCAGCCCGCCCAGCACCAGATAGCGCCAGGGCGCGGCCCAGGCGCTATCTGGTGCTGGGCGGGCTGCTGG
>JACZKR010000176.1 GCA_014859945.1 Paracoccaceae bacterium
ATGATCACCATGCCGAGGCCGACGATGGCAGCGGTCAGCACGACCCAGTCAACGGTCACGGCGCCCGATTCGTCCGACTTGAAGTTCTTGAAGAGGTTCAGCAGTTTCATGGTTCAGTCCCTTTCCTGGGTTTGCTCTGGTCCCGCCGCTTCGAAGTTCCCTGCGCCAGTCTCTGGCCCGGCGCCTTCGCTTCGGCTTGAGAGAAGAAAGCCAGTTGTTCGTGGCCCCAGTTGGGTCAGACCTCGGCGTTTTCGCCCAAATTGCATAAATTTCGGGGAATCCGGTTAATCAACTGAAAACAAACGAAACAATTCTTCCGGCGCCGCCTTTGCCCCCGCACCGGCGTGGCTTCGCGGCCAGATTGCGCCACAATCGGGGGGATTCCGCCGGTTTTCATGGATTCGCGGGGCCGATTCTGGAAGGATCGGGCCAACAAGAACGAAGCAGGCATCGGAACGACGATGCGGATCATTGCAGGCGCTTTCAGTGCGATTCTCGTGCTGGCTACCGTCCATGGGGCGGGGGCCGAATCTGTCGCGCCCGGGGCCGATGGCTTCACCTTCCGCCGGATCAAGGTGGGCGATAGTCCGCCCGGCAAGCGCATCACCGTGCAGATCGACCCGGCCGAACAGGCCCGCCTGCTGGCGGCCCTGCCCAAGGTGGACCCCGACGGCGTCGATCCGCCCGCCGAAGAGGCCGCAGCACCGGCCGGGCCGTTGCAGCCGGCCGCGCCGGTGGCTTCGGACTATGGCTGGTTCTGGGAAACTGTGCCCGCCGCGCGCGATCAGGTTTCGGGCCGCTTCCCGCTGGCGCTGGCGATGCTGTCGCAGGGGCCGGGCGGGGCGCAGGTGAAAGCGCCGCGCATGCAGCACATGCAGGACATCGCCGACGATTACGGCACCGAGATACTGAAGGCCACAATCGGCACCGAAGTCTCGCCGGCACTGGTTCTGGCGGTGATCGGGGTGGAAAGCGCGGGCCGCCCTGCCGCCGTTTCAAGTGCGGGGGCCGTGGGGCTGATGCAGCTGATCCCCGATACGGCGGCGCGCTTTGGCGTGACCGATTCGACCGACCCGGCGCAGAACATCCGGGGCGGCGTGGCCTATCTTGACTGGCTGATGAAGCGCTTCAACCGCGATCCGCTGATGGTTCTGGCCGCCTATAACGCCGGCGAAGGCGCGGTTGAGGCCAATTCCGGCGTGCCGCCCTATGCCGAGACGCGCGATTACGTCCCGAAGGTGCTGGCCGCCTGGCAGGTGGCGCAGGGCCTGTGCCAAAGCCCGCCGGAACTGGTCACCGACCCTTGCGTCTTCAAGATCATCAGCGCCGACGCCGGGACGCCGCCGAAGAAATCCTGAGCGGGCTCAGACCGCGAAGACATCCGCCCATTCGGGATGGCGCTTGCGCTGCGCGTTCACGAAGGGGCACAGCGGCATCACCTTGAAGCCGCTGGCGCGCGCGTCGGCCACCAGCGCCTCGACCAGAAGCTTGCCGGCGCCGGTGCCGCGAAAGCTGTCGGGCACGCCGGTATGGTCGGCGATGATCAGGGTGGGTGAGGTGATGGAAAAGGTCAGTTCTGCCTCTTCACCGTCACGGCGCAGCACATAGCGGCCCTTGGTGTCACCACGTTCGCGGATCACTCCGCCGGGAAAGGTTGCGGGTTCGGTCATCTGGCCCTCCTGTTGCGTTGGTCCCAAGGTGAAGGTCCGCAGGCCCTGCGGCAAGTCCGGGCGGGCGCGCATCTGCCCTGCGCGGATGCAGAGGCAAAAGGAAGGGCCGGGCGCCCTGCGGCCCCGGCCCCTGTCCTGCCTGCGAAAGGCGTCAGCCGACCAGCGTCGCCTCGGTCGCGGCGCGCAGTTCGGCTTCGGTCACGCCCTCGGCCACTTCGACGATCTTCAGCCCGCCCGGCACCACGTCCAGCACACCCAGATTGGTGATGATGCGGTCCACCACGCCCTTGCCGGTCAGCGGCAGGGTGCAGGATTTCAGCACCTTCGATTCGCCGTGCTTTGAGGTGTGGTCCATCACCACGACCACGCGGCCGACGCCGGCCACAAGGTCCATCGCGCCGCCCATGCCCTTTACCAGCTTGCCGGGGATCATCCAGTTCGCCAGATCGCCGTTTTCGGCGACTTCCATCGCGCCCAGGATCGCCATGGCAATCTTGCCGCCGCGGATCATCGCAAAGCTTTGCGCGGAATCGAAATAGGCGGTCTGCGGCAGTTCGGTGATCGTCTGCTTGCCGGCGTTGATCAGGTCGGGGTCTTCCTCGCCCTCATAGGGAAACGGCCCCATGCCCAGCATGCCGTTTTCCGACTGCAGCGTCACGCTGATCCCCTCGGGGATGTAGTTCGACACCAGCGTCGGAATGCCGATGCCAAGGTTCACATACCAGCCGTCCTGAAGTTCCTGCGCGGCCCGTGCCGCCATCTGGTTCCGGTCCCAGGCCATGGATCAAGCCTCCCGCTTGCGCACGGTGCGCTGTTCGATGCGTTTCTCGTGGGTGCCCTGAATCAGGCGATGCACATAGATGCCGGGCAGGTGAATGTGGTCGGGGTCCAGCGCGCCCAGGGGCACGATTTCCTCGACCTCGGCAATGCAGACCCGGCCCGCGGTGGCGGCCGGCGGGTTGAAGTTGCGCGCCGTCTTGCGGAACACAAGGTTGCCCGAGGGGTCGGCCTTCCACGCCTTGACGATCGAGATGTCGGTGACGATCCCGGTTTCCAGAATGTATTCCTGACCGTTGAACACCTTCACGTCCTTGCCTTCGGCAATCACCGTGCCGACGCCGGTCTTGGTGTAGAAGCCCGGAATGCCGGCGCCGCCCGCGCGCAGACGCTCGGCCAGCGTGCCCTGCGGGTTGAACTCCAGCTCAAGCTCGCCCGACAGGTATTGCCGCATGAATTCGGCATTCTCGCCCACATAGGACGAGATCATCTTCTTCACCTGCCGCGTCGCCAGCAGGACGCCAAGGCCGAAGCCATCGACGCCGGCGTTGTTCGAGGCGATTGTCAGGTCTTTGGTGCCGGCCTCGCGGATCGCGGCGATCAGCAGTTCGGGAATGCCGCAAAGGCCGAAGCCCCCGGCGGCAATCGTCATGCCGTCAAACAGCAGGCCCTCAAGCGCGGCAGACGCGCTGGGATAGACCTTTTTCATCAAGAAACCTCCCGCAAACTCTCATCGGACATAAGGGCAAGCTGCGCTGCGGAAGTCAATTGCGGCGCTGCGGCATCAGCCCGTCAGATGCAGGTGCCAGTTCAGATAGCTGGTGGCATTGTGCTGGATGTAGTCGATCTGCACCTTGTCGTCGCCGTCGCCTTTCCAGAACTGCCCGGCGCGATACCAGTCGAGTTGCAGGGCCAGGTTCTCGGATGCCGTCCGGGCCAGCTGAGCAGCAAAGCCGGGGGGCAGCAGGCCCGGCCGGTGGTCATCCAGCAGCAGCATCCGGGTCAGCGCCTCGGACCGGCAGGCGATGGGGGTGGACTGGCGGCGGGCGCGGTAGGCGGTATCGTTGCAGATCGCCGCGCCCAGGGCGGTGATGTAGTTCGCCCCGGAGCCGTGGGGCAGGGCGCCGCGTTCAACCGCCTCGCAGGCGGCATAGGCCATCCAGTGGCTTTGCACGTCGATGCCATAGCCTTGCGCCGTCAGCAGGGCGAAGGATTCCGCCACCCGCGCCGGGTCAGTGCCCGCCAGCAGCAGGCCCAGCAGCGCCTCGCCGGTGTAATAGCCGCTGCGGAAGGGCTCGACGCCGCCGGTTGCAAGGTCGCGCTTGTGTTCGAAATCGCCGTCGGGGCGCAGTTGTGACAGGGTGTAATCGGCCAGCGCGGCGATGCAGCCGGGCAGCGGCAGGGGCAGTTCCGGTGCCGGCAGGATGCCGCGTTCCACCGCCACCCGCGCCTCGGCCAGCATGGCCAGCGCAAGGCCCGCGCCCCCCAGCTTCAGCTTGCCCTTCGATTCCAGTGCCAGCCCCGGCGCCCAGCCCGGTGCCACCAGCTTGCGCCCGGCATAGCCGATGGCCAAAGCCATCGCCGCCGCATCCGGGGCGGCGGGCCGCAGCCCAAGGTCGTTGACGGCCCGCAGCATGAACCACAGCGTCCCGCAATGGCGCAGAAGGTTGTAACCCGTCGTCGTTTCATCCACCGCATCGCGCCGGTGGGCATAGACGAACCTGCCCCGGGGCCCGATCAGCCGCAACAGGTGGCGCAGGCTTTCGTCAACGATCAGCTGCGCCCGATGCGCGGGAAAGGGGGAAGTGCCGGTCATGATGGCGCCACCCTTGCGCAGCGCCGGCCGGCTGTCAAATCACGCGGGCGCCGCGGCGTCAGCGCGGTTGATCGGCCCGATGGGGCCTGTTAACTGGCAGGGCCTTGCCGTCGCCCCACGTGGTGAAACTGGTAAACACAGGAGACTTAAAATCTCCCGCCTTCGGGCTTGCCGGTTCGATGCCGGCCGTGGGGACGGGCCGGCTCAGACCGAGGACAGGCGGCGCGCGCGCGCCTCGATCTCGCGCGCAAGCTGGGCGGCGCGGCTGTTGAACTTGCGGTCGATCCGCGCCCGGGCCAGCCGCAGCGATTGCAGGAACAGCCGGGCCCCAAGGCTCAGCGGCCGCAACTCGGCCGTGATGTGCATGCGGGTGCGCTTGGCAGCCATCTCGATCAGTTCCACGACCACATCGCCTTCGACCACGGGCGAGCCGATCTTCATGTCCAGATGGTGCGGCGCTTCAAGGCGGGTCAGGCCGATTTCGATCCGCCGCTCTTTGCCGCGATAGCGGAAACGCGCCTTCCAGCCCATGCCCGCCGCCGGCGCGCGCAGGGCATCGCTGCGCTCAACCTCGACACCCCGGCGCATCGCGGCCCTTTCCCAGGCCTCAAAGTCGGCGACTGTCGCCCAGACCTGCGCCAGCGGGGCCTCGATGTCCTGTCGGGTGGTCAGCTTCATGCGCGCGTTCCCTGTATGCGCCCGCTGCCTGCAACCGGCGCGGGTCTTTGCTTGCGCGTCAATCTGTCGTCAATCCAGCCTGTCTGCAAGCCAGTTGGTCAGCAGGAACCATGCGATGGCGCCCTTGCGGCCCGGCCGGATGAACGGATGCCTTCCGGCCAGCACATCGACCAGATCCTCGCGGCTGATCCACAGCGCGTCTTCCAGTTCGGCCGGGTCCAGCGTGATCTGGTCGCTCAGCGCCTCGGCCCGGGCGCCCAGCATCAGCGAGGCGGGAAAGGGCCAGGGCTGGCTGGCAAGGTAATCCACCCGGCCCAGCCGCACGCCGGTTTCCTCGGCCACCTCGCGGCGGACGGCGGCCTCCATCGTCTCGCCGGGTTCTACGAAGCCGGCCAGCAGCGAATACATCCCCTCGGGCCACCCCGGTGAGCGGCCCAGCAGCAGGCGGTTGCCGCGCTCGACCAGCATGATGACCACCGGGTCGGTGCGCGGAAAGTGGTGGGTGCCACAGGCGGGGCAGGTGCGCTGCCAGCCGGCCTGCACCATTGCCGACGCCGCCCCGCAGGCGGCGCAGAAGCCGTGGCTGGCGTGCCAGCCGGTCAGCGCCTTGGCC
>JACZKR010000177.1 GCA_014859945.1 Paracoccaceae bacterium
CGCCTCAACCGTGCGGGGCTGGCCATAGCGCGACTGGCGCGGGGCGACAAAGCGCGCGCGCAGGGTGTCGGCAAAGGCGCGGGCGGCGGCGGCATCCACCGTGGCGGGGTCGAAGGCCGCGCCACCGGCCGAACTGTCGGCCAGCACGCCGGCGGGGTCGAGGTGCCAGAAGCCGGTCAGATAGGCCAGCGCCGCGTTCAGCCAGCCCGGACCATGGCAGGCCCCGCCTTCGACCAGATGCAGGTCGCCGTCGCCTTCGCAGTCCAGCGCGCGGGTCTGACGGCTTTCGCGGGCCAGAATGCGGGGGGCAAGGCCCTGCGCCTCAAGCACTTCGGCGATGCGGGGATAAAGCGCCAGATGCGGCGCCTTGCGCCAGTTGCCAAGATGCTTTTCCGGCAGGTGAAAGACCACCCCGGCCGGCCGCCCCGCCTGCCGTGCCAGCGCGGCGCCGATCAGGGCGGTGGCGCGGGCGATGGCGGCTTCGGCGGTCATGTCCGAAGTGTCAAGGATATGGGCGTCGTCGGCGGGGCGCAGCGGGGCATCGGCGCGGCCCATGTCGCGGGCGTCACGTTCCTTCACCTCGGCCAGCACCTGCGCCGGATCGCCGCCCAGTTCCAGCCAGCGGCGGTGGGCGCGCACTTCGGCGCTGGCGGTGACGTAAAGCTTCACCTCGGCACCGGGGCAGATCACCGTGCCGATGTCGCGGCCGTCCAGCACGGCGCCGCCCGGCCTGCGGGCAAAGCGGCGCTGGAAATCCAGCAGCGCCGCCCGGACATCGGGGATCACGGCCACACGGCTGGCGGCCTGACCGGCCTCCAGCGTGCGCAGATCGTCGCGCGCCAGATCGGCGGGCGTCAGCCCCTGCGCGGCCGCCACCGGGTCACCGCCCTTGACGCCGACCGCCCGGTAAAGCGCGCCGGTATCGAGATGGGCAAAGCCGAAACGGGCGGCCAGCGCGCGGCCGATGGTGCCCTTGCCCGCCGCTGCCGGCCCGTCGATTGCCACGGTAAAGATCATCTGGCCCGCCTCTGCCGCCCCAAGGGTGGCCGCAGGTCTAGCGCGCGGCGGGGGGCAAGGAAACCCTTGGTTGACCGGGGCGGGGCGGCTTGGCAGGCTGACCCCGTGCTGCCCATGGTGTGCCCGTGAAAATTGCCCTGCTGAACCCGCCCCACCGCGCCATCGGATCGCGCGTGCCGGGCGAATTGCTGCCGCCCTTCGGCCTTCTGGCCATTGGCGGGCCGCTGATCGACGCGGGCCATGCGATGCGGCTGGTGAACGCCGATCTTCAGCCGATGGAGGATGCGCAGATCATCGCGGCGCTGCTGGATGATCCGCCGGATGCGGTGCTGGTGGGGCATTCCGGGTCAACCTCGGCCCATCCGGTGGTGACGCGGCTGGCGCCCCTGATCCGCGCGGCGCTGCCGGGGGTGCGGATCGTCTATGGCGGGGTCTTTCCGAGCTATCATTGGGAAACCGTGCTGCGCGACTGCCCCGATATCGACGTGATCGTGCGGGGCGAGGGCGAGGAAACCGCGCCGCGCCTGATGGCGGCCCTTGCCACGGGGGCCTCGCTGGAAACCGTTCCGGGCATCGCCTTGCGCCGGGGTGGCCAGCCCCATGCCACCCCGCCCGCGCCGATGCTGCGCGACTTCGCCGCGGCGCGGATCGGCTGGGAGCTGATCGACTTTGGCGATCACAGCTACTGGGGCGGGCGCCGCGCGGTGATCCACCAGTTCTCACGCGGCTGTCCGCATCCCTGCACCTATTGCGGCCAGCGTGGCTTCTGGACCCGCTGGCGCCACCGCGATCCGGTGGAATTCGCCCGCGAAATCGCCTGGCTGGTGCGCGAAAAGGGGGTGGAACTGGTCAATCTGGCCGATGAGAACCCGACATCCTCACGAAAGGCATGGGAGGCGTTCCTGCGCGCGCTGATCGCCGAGGATGTGAAGGTCACGATCATCGGCTCGACCCGCGCCGATGACATCGTCCGCGATGCGGACATCCTGCATCTTTACAAACAGGCCGGCTGCCTGCGCTTTCTTCTGGGGCTGGAAGGCACGGATGAAGCCACGCTGGCGGCCGTGCGCAAGGGTGGTTCGCGCCCCAAGGACCGCGAGGCGATCCGGCTTCTGCGGGCGCATGGCATGATCGGGCTTTGCACCTTTGCCGTGGGCTTCGCCGAGGAAACCGATGCCGATTACTGGCGGCTTCTGCGCCAACTTCTGGCCTATGACCCCGATCAGGTGATGTCGGTCTATGCCACGCCGCACCGCTGGACGCCGTTCTTTGGCCAATCGGCCGGGCGGCGGGTGGTGCAGACCGACCTGCAGCTGTGGGATTACAAGCATCAGGTGCTTGAGGTGCCGCGCGTCCCGGCCTGGCGGGTGTTCCTGTGGGTCAAGCTGATCGAGGCCTGCCTGCAACTGCGCCCGCGCGCCCTGTGGCGGGCCTTCGGGCAGAAGGACGCCGAGTTGCGCCATGCCCAACGCTGGTACACGCGGATGGGGCGGGGTGTCTGGCTGCGGGAATTTGCCGATGCGCTCCGCTTTCGCCCGGTGCCGGGGCCGACGGTGGCCGAGTTCTGGGCAGAGGAGGGCGCGATGGCGGAAGAGGTGCTGGCCCTTACCCCGCGCCGCGCAGCCGCCGCAGGGCGCTGAACCCGACGGCGCCGGCAAAGACCGCCAGCGCCAGCCCGTCCAGCAG
Organism: Paracoccaceae bacterium; assembly: GCA_014859945.1. GTDB lineage: Bacteria > Pseudomonadota > Alphaproteobacteria > Rhodobacterales > Rhodobacteraceae > Fuscibacter. Next base: position 2,704 of record JACZKR010000177.1, read on the forward strand.
CCATTTCGCCACCGTCGCCTGCGAGGCGGCGGCGACCATCGCCCCGGTCACCTGCGGCGCGGTCAGAAGCGCCGCGACGCGGGCATTCTCCAGCAGGTCCACCCCCGCGCCGGCCATGGCGACCATGGCCATCACGATCGCCGGCAGGCGCGGCAGAAGAACCGTGAAGGACCAGACCAGAAACAGAGCGAAAAGCGGCGGAAAGATCGTGTCCAGCCGGTGCTGCGCCTCAAGATACATGTCGCGCCCGGCGGGGTTCAGCCGGGTCAGGAAGGCCTGCGCCTCTTCCAGCCCATAGCCCGTCAGGCGGGCATCGAACAGCGCGCGGCCCCCGGCGGCCGTTTCAATGGCCGGTCCGGTGACGCCCGCCATCAGCGCCCAGACCGCCAGCGTGATGGCGGCCAGCGCCAGATACAGAAGGCGCCCCGTCACCTCAGCCGCGCCGGATGCGGGCGCCAAGCCCGTTCATCAGCCCCTCGAAGATCGGGAACGAGGTGACGATCGGGCTGCCGTCATCGACCGAGACCGGCTTTTGCGCCGCCATTCCGGCGACAAGGAAGCTCATGGCGATGCGGTGGTCGAGATGGGTTTTCGCCACCGCGCCGCCGGGCATGCCGCCCGCGCCCATGCCGTGGACGATCAGCGTATCTTCATCCTCTTCGATCCGGACGCCGCAGGCCTCAAGCCCGCGCGCCATGGCGTCGATGCGGTCGCTTTCCTTGACGCGCAGTTCCCTGACCCCGCGCATCACCGTCTTGCCGGTGGCGAAGGCCGCGACGACCGACAGGATCGGGTATTCGTCGATCATCGAGGGCGCGCGTTCGGGGGGCACCTCGATGCCCTTCATGGCGTCGCTGAAGCGCACGCGCAGATCGGCCACGGGTTCGCCGCCCTCCTCGCGGGGGTTCTGGAATTCGATCGCGGCGCCCATTTCGACCAGCGTCAGGTAAAGCCCGTTGCGGGTTAGGTTCTGGCTGACCCCGGGCACCAGAATGTCCGAGCCTTCGACGATCAGCGCCGCGCAGACCGGGAAGGCGGCGCTGGAGGGGTCGCGCGGCACGGCAACGGTCTGCGGCCGCAGTTCGGGGCGGCCCTGCAGGGTGATCACATGGCCTTCGGCGGTCTTTTCAACGTTCAGCGTGGCACCGAAGCCCAGAAGCATCCGTTCCGAATGGTCGCGGGTGGGCTCGCGCTCGATCACGACCGTCTCGCCCGGGGCATTCAGGCCTGCCAGCAGCACGGCCGATTTCACCTGCGCCGAGGCGACGGGCAGCGCATAGCGCACCGGCACCGGGCTTTCCGCGCCGACCACGGTCATCGGCAGACGGCCGCCCTTGCGGCCATAGGCGCGGGTGCCGAACAGCGACAGCGGGTCGGTGACCCGCCCCATCGGCCGCTTGCGCAGCGATGCGTCGCCGGTGAAGGTCGCAGTGATGGGCGTGGTTGCCATGGTGCCCATGATCAGCCGCACGCCGGTGCCCGAATTGCCGCAGTCGATCACATCGGCCGGTTCCTGAAAGCCGCCCACGCCGACCCCGTTCACCGTCCAGGCGCCGGGGCCATGCTGCACCACCTCGGCACCGAAGGCCTGCATCGCCTTGGCGGTGTCCAGCACGTCTTGGCCTTCCAGAAGCCCGGTGATGCGGGTTTCGCCCACCGCCATCGCCCCGAAGATCAGCGCGCGGTGCGAGATCGACTTGTCGCCCGGAACGGCGGCGGTGCCCGAAAGCGGCCCCGATTTTTCCGAGGTCATCGGTTGCGCTGCGCCATGGCCGGACATGTCTGCCTCCTTCACTCTGCGCCCGCCTGATAGCGCAAGCGGAAGGGGCGGTCCACTCCCGCCGGTGGGGGCGCGGGCATCTTGCGCTTGGGCGCGGCAGAGGCTATGCAGCGCGCGTCGCGGGCGTTGTGTAATGGTAAGACCCCTGCCTTCCAAGCAGGAGACGCGGGTTCGATTCCCGCCGCCCGCTCCAGCCTTTCAGCCCTTCCCAAAGCGAAGGGCCCCGGAAACCGGGGCCCACCAAAGCGCCGCGCGGGCGCTTATTTCCTGGTGATGCGGCCGTCGAGGTAGGGGGTATAGGCCCCGTTCGCCGCCATGTATTCCGCCACCACATCGGCCAGGTCGGGGCCGTAGTCATAGGCCTTGGCGGCATCGACGAACATCTTGAAGCCGTCGCCGCCCTGCCGGACATAGTTGTTCGACACCACCAGATAGTTGGTGGCCGGATCAATCGGCGCCCAGGCGTCGCCGCCGACCAGCACCATCACGTCCGACACCCGGCTGCCCGCCGCCGCCGCCGGATCGAAGCTGTATTTCAGCCCGGCGACCTGCAGGAAGCGGCCGGCCTTTTCCTCATACTGGCTGACGCCGTTTTCCAGCGCGTCCTTCAGCATGGCGCCCGACACCTCGAAGGTCGAAAGCGTGTTCTGGAAGGGCAGGACGGTCAGCACCTCGCCCATCGTCACCTCACCGGCGTCGATCGAGGCGCGCAGCCCGCCCGAGTTCGCCAGCGCGATGGTCACGCCCTGATCGGCGACCCGCGCCAGCATGGCATCGGCCACCAGATTGCCCATCTGGCATTCTTCCTGGCGGCAGATGTCGCGGTTGCCTTCGATGGGGCCGGCGCTTTCGGCGACGATCTTGCTGCGGATTTCCTCCAGCGGCACGGCCAGTTCGGCGATGCGGGCCAGCGTGTCGCTGTCTTCGGGCACCGCCTTGTCCATGATCAGCGGCTCACCCGTGGCCGAGACAATCTCGCCCGCGTCGTCGAAGACCACGTTCAGCTCACCCAGGAACTTGCCATAGGCATAGGCCTGCACGATGGCGGTCTTGCCGACCATGGTGGGGTAGGGGCCGACGGCATCTTCGCTGGTGTTCGACAGATAGGTGTTGTCATGGCCGCCGACGATCACGTCAACGCCGGTGGTTTCGGCGGCAACCTTCTGGTCCACCTTGTAGCCGGAATGGCTGAGGACGATGATCTTGGTGATCCCCTCGGCGGTCAGCCGGTCCACCTCGGCCTGAACGGCCTGAACCGGGTCGGTGAAGTTGATGTTCTTGCCCGGGCTGGCCAGTTCGTGGGTGTCCTGCGGGGTCAGGCCGATCAGGCCCAGCTTTTCGCCGCCCTTCTCGATCACCGTGGATTTGGCGATCTTGCCGGCCAGCTTCGGTTCCTGGCTGATATCGGCGTTCGACATCAGGATCGGGAAGTTCACCGCATCGACGAAGCCGGCCAGAACCTCGGGGCCGTCATCGAATTCGTGGTTGCCCACCGTCATCGCGTCATAGCCGAGCTTGTTCATGAACTCGGCCGTCATCTTGCCCTTGTAATAGGTGTAGAAGAGCGTGCCCTGAAACTGGTCGCCGCCATCGACAAGGATCGAATTCGCCGCCCTGCCGCGCGCCTCGGCCAGCGCGGTCACCAGACGGGCCGAACCGCCAAAGCATTCGCCGGCGGTGTTGTCTTCGGGCGCGCAGGGGCCGTCGAAGGCCGAGATCGGCTCATACCGGTCATGGAAGTCGTTGGTGTGAAGGATGGTCAGGTTGAATTCGGCCGAAGCCGCGCCGGCGCCAAGCACGAATGCCGCCGCCGAGGCCAGAAGATGGCGATACATGGGAACCTCCTTGTTGGACTATGCAGTTAGAATTCCGTTACTTTGACCGTTGAGTCAAAGCCTGATCGCGGACAGCTTCCCCGCCGCGCATGAAACCGGCATGACACCGCCAATCCCATTGACCAAAGCCCGCAACGCAGGCAGACACGCGCCATGCTGATCTACAAGATTTTCCGCCGTCCCGAATGGGACCAGTTCCGCGCTGCGGGTGAGACGCTGGGCGCGCCGGTCGATCTGGCCGACGGGTTCATCCATTTCTCGGCCGCCCCGCAGCTGGCCGAAACCGCCGCGCGCCATTTCGCTGCCGAAAGCGATCTGGTGCTGGTGGCCTGCGATGCCGGCCGGCTTGGCCCGGCGCTGAAATGGGAACCCTCGCGCGGGGGGGCGCTGTTTCCGCACCTGTACCGCCGGCTGGTGCTGGCCGATGTGGTCTGGGACAAGTCGCTGCCCCTGGGTGCCAGCGGCCATATCTTTCCCGAAGGTGTGTTTTGAAAGCCGTCGAGAAGCTGGGCCTTGCCCTTCTGCACCGCACCGACCCCGAGCGCGCCCATGCGCTGTCGCTGACGGCGCTGCGCTTTGGTCTGGTGCCCCTGCCGGGGGTGATCACCTCGGCCCGGCTGGCGACCACGGTCGCCGGGCTGATGCTGCCCAACCCGCTGGGGCTGGCGGCGGGTTATGACAAGAACGCCACCGCCATCGCCGCGCTGACCCGTGCGGGGTTTGGCTTTGTCGAGGTGGGGGCCGCCACGCCGCGCGCCCAAGCCGGCAATCCGCGCCCCCGCCTTTTCCGGCTGACCGAGGACCGCGCGGTGATCAACCGCTTCGGCTTCAACAACGAAGGTGCCGAGGTGATCGGCGCCCGGCTGGCGGCGCGTCCGCAGGGACCGGTGCCGGTGGGGCTGAACCTGGGTGCCAACAAGGACAGCGCCGACCGCGCCGGCGATTTCGCCCGCGTGCTGGAACGCTGCGGTCCGCATGTCGATTTTGCCACGGTGAATGTCAGCTCTCCGAACACCGAAAAGCTGCGCGACCTTCAGGGCCGCGCGGCGCTGTCGGCGCTGCTGGCGGGGGTGATGGAGGTGCGGGCAGGTCTTGCGCGCCGCATCCCGGTCTTCTTGAAGATCGCCCCCGACCTGAACCCCGATGAACTGGCCGAGATCGCCGAGGTCGCGCTGACCAGCGGGCTGGATGCCATCATCGCCACCAACACCACGCTGTCGCGCGAAGGTTTGAAAAGTGCAAGCCGCGATCAGGCGGGTGGTCTTTCCGGGGCACCGTTGTTCGAAAAGTCCACGCGGGTGCTGGCGTTGCTGTCGCAGTTGACGGCCGGAAAGCTGCCGCTGATCGGGGTGGGCGGGGTATCTTCGGCCGAGGATGCCTGGGCCAAGATCCGCGCCGGCGCCTCGGCCGTGCAGCTGTACAGCGCCATGGTCTATCAGGGCATCTCGCTGGTGCCGGCGGTGCTGTCGGGGCTTGAGGCGCGGCTGGCGGCCGGGGGCTATGCCGGTGTCGCCGATGCCGTGGGCACGGGGCGCGACGCATGGCTGTGACCTTCCGACTGGCCCGCGCCGCCGATTTGCCCGCGCTGGTCGCCATGCTGTCCGATGATGTGCTGGGCCGTGCGCGGGAAAGCGCCGATATGGCCCCCTATGAAGCTGCTTTCGCCGAAATTGCCGCCGATCCGCGCCAGCAGCTGATCGTCGGCGAAGACGGGGGCCGCATCGTGGCGACCTGCCAGCTGACGCTTTTGCCCGGCCTGTCGCGCAAGGGCGCCCGCCGCGCGCTGGTCGAGGCGGTGCGCGTGGTGGCCGACCTGCGCTCATCCGGCATCGGCGCCGCCCTGATGGCCGAGGCCGAGGCGCGGGCGCGTGCGGCGGGTGCGGTGATGATTCAGCTGACCACCGACCGCAGCCGCACCCGGGCGCATGCCTTTTACGACCGGCTGGGATACGAGCAAAGCCATCTGGGCTACAAGAAGGCGCTGTAGATGGAACCGCTGGTCGATTGCGTGATCGAGGACGCCCGCTGGGAGGATTTCGGGCTGGAGCCGCTGGCCGAAGGGGCGGTGCGCGCGGCGCTGAAACGGCTGGGTCTGCCCGAGGCGGGCTTTGCCCTGTGCCTGATGGGCTGCGACGACGCGCGGATTGCCGAACTTAATGCAGGTTTCCGTGGCAAGCCTTTGCCGACAAACGTTCTTTCCTGGCCTTCGGACGAACGTGCAAGCGACACGCCCGGCCAGCGCCCCGACCTGCCGGAACCGGGCGAAGCTGACGATCCCGAAGAACTGGGCGATATCGCCATCGCCTGGGAAACCTGCGAACGCGAGGCGGCCGAGGCGGGCCGCCCGATGGCCGATCATGTGACGCATCTGGTGGTGCATGGTTTCCTGCATCTTCTGGGCTATGACCACATCGAAGATGCCGACGCCGAACTGATGGAGGCGACGGAAGTCGCGATACTTGCGGATATGGGCCTTTCTGACCCATATTCGTGATGCGCCCCCGCGAGGGGCGTTCTTGGACAAGGACCGATGGGCAGTAGTGACGACGGCGCGCCTTCACAGGCGCAGAATGCGGACGAGGGAAGCGACCCTCAGTCTCGTGGCTTTTTCGGGCGGCTTCTGAACGCCCTTTCCCCTCAGGACAATGCTCAGCGCGGCGAAGGCGGCGCGGCCCCGGCCGGTGGCGGCGCGGCGGTGCCGGGTCTTGGCAACCTGCGGCGGCTGAGGGTGGACGATGTGGCGATCCCCAAGGTCGAGATCATCGCGGTGCCCCTGGACATCGGCAAGGATGAACTGGTCGAGGTGTTCCGCCAGCACGGATTTTCGCGCCTGCCGGTTTACAAGGGCACGCTGGACCATCCGCAGGGGCTGGTGCTGCTGAAGGACCTGGCGCTGCAGCATGGCTTCGGCGCGGGCGGGCGGTTCAGCCTGAAGCGGCTTCTGCGCCCGGTGCTGTACGCCCCGCCCTCGATGCCCGCCGGCACGCTTTTGCAGAAGATGCAGCGCGACCGGGTGCATATGGCGCTGGTCATCGACGAATACGGCGGCGTGGATGGTCTGGTGACCATCGAGGACCTGATCGAAACCGTCATCGGCGAAATCGAGGATGAACACGACGAAGCCGAAGGCGAGATGTGGAAGGAAGAAAAGCCCGGCGTCTATGTGGCGCAGGCGCTGACGCCGCTGGATGAGTTCGAAAAGGCGCTGGGCATGACGCTGCGCACCGATGAGGACGATGCCGAGATCGACACGCTGGGCGGCCTTGTCTTCCTGCGCACCGGCCGCGTGCCGGCGCGGGGTGAGATCGTGCCGCATGAATCGGGCGCCGAGTTCGAGGTGATCGACGCCGATGCGCGGCGGATCAAGCGGCTGCGGTTGCGGATGCCGGCCGTGGTGGCCGCC
>JACZKR010000178.1 GCA_014859945.1 Paracoccaceae bacterium
CCGCCGCCAGCGCCACGACGCCATACCAGAAGATATCCAGCGGCAGTTGGTCCTGCACCCCGAAGGACAGCGCCGCCAGCACCGCGATGGCAAGGCTCCACAGCGGCCAGAAGGCACGGCACAGCCGTTCGGCCCAAAGCCCGGCCAGCGTCAGGCGCAGCGGGGTTTCCAGCCGTTTCAGCAGGTTGTCGGGGGCGTTCGTCCGTTCCATGCCCCTCCGGGGATCAAAGCCATTCGGGAATGCTATCCCGCTTCAGCATTTCGTCAAAGCTTGGACGCGCCCGGATGACAGCGAATTGATCCCCGCGCACCAGAACCTCGGGCACCAGAGGGCGGCTGTTGTATTCACTGGCCATCACCGCGCCATAGGCACCCGCGCTGCGGAAGGCCACCAGATCGCCGGCGGCGACCAGAGGCAGGTCGCGCGCCTTGGCAAAGGTGTCGCCGGTCTCGCAAACCGGGCCGACCACGTCGAAGGCCTGTGTCGGGCTGCCCGGCGCGGCTTCGGCCACCGGAACGATGTCGTGGTGGGCGTCATACATCGAGGGGCGGACCAGATCGTTCATCGCGGCGTCAAGGATCAGGAAATCCCGCCCCTCGCCGTTCTTTACATAGATCACGCCGGCAACCAGCACGCCCGAGTTGCCGGAAATCAGCCGGCCCGGTTCGATCTCGATCTCGCAGCCCAGATCGCCCAGCGTGCGCTTGATCATCGCGCCGTAGTCGGTGGGCAAGGGCGGCGCCTCGTTTGAGCGGGTGTAGGGAATGCCAAGGCCCCCGCCAAGGTCCAGCCGGCGGATGTCGTGGCCATCCCCGCGCAGGGCCAGCGTCAGCTCACGCACCTTGGCGAAGGCTGCTTCAAACGGCGCAAGCTCGGTCAGCTGGCTTCCGATATGCACGTCGATCCCCACCACCCGCAGCCCCGGAAGCCGGGCGATTTCGGCATAGACCTCACGCGCGCGGGCAATGGGGATGCCGAACTTGTTTTCGCTTTTGCCGGTGGCAATCTTGGCATGGGTCTTGGCATCGACATCGGGGTTCACCCGAACCGTCACCGGCGCCACCACGCCCAGCGCGGTTGCAACCTCGGACAGGGCGCGCATTTCGGGTTCGGATTCCAGATTGAACTGGCGGATGCCGCCCTCCAGCGCCAGCCGCATTTCATCGCGCGTCTTGCCGACGCCGGAAAAGACGATGCGGTCACCCGGCACACCTGCCGCTTTGGCGCGCAGGTATTCGCCGCCCGAGACCACATCCATCCCCGCCCCCAGATCGCCCAGTAGCTTCAGCACCGCGATGTTTGACAGCGACTTGATGGCAAAGCACACCAGATGCGGCATGGGCGACAGCGCCTCGGTGAACAGGCGGTAATGCCGGGTCAGCGTGGCGGCGGAATAGACGTAGAACGGCGTGCCGACCTGCGCGGCAATCTCGGGGATCGCCACGTCCTCGGCATGCAGGATTCCGTTCCTGTAAAGAAAATGGTCCATCGCCGCCTCCGCACCGCTTCGGGCGGGGTATATCAGATGGCCCGCGCAGGGCAACGCGCGGGCGGAGGCGGCCGCAATCTTTCCTGCCGCCCGACGCCCGCCCGGATCAGTCCCGGGTCAGCCGTCGATCACGACGCCGGCCTGCGCCTCGCCGGTCACGGCGACGCCGGGCGCGGTGGGGGCGCCATCGGCGCCACAGGCGGCAAGCGTCAGCAGGCAAAGCACGGAAAGGATGCGGGTCATGTTGTCCTCAGGGTGAAACGGAAACGCGGGCCCCGCCGACACCGGCAGAAACCGAGGGCGAGACAGCCACTCCGCCCGTGCCGAATGTCAGCCCGACATTCAGCGCAGGATCGGTGCAGGCCGTCAGGCCGAATGCGGCAAGAAGAACCGGGGCAAGGCGCGTCATGCCCGGCACTCTGCCCTAGGCCAGTGCGGCCTTCCAGCGGGCAATCTGTTCAGCCACCCGGACGGGCGAGGTTCCGCCATAGGACTGGCGCGAGGCGACCGAGTTTTCCACGCCCAGCACCTCGAACACCTCGGCCGTGATGCCGCCGTGAACCGACTGCATCTGCGCCAGCGTCAGGTCGGGCAGGTCGATCGCGGCCTTTTCGGCCATGGCGACCAGCGTGCCCGTCACATGATGCGCCTCGCGGAAGGGCAGGCCCAGCCGCCGCACCAGCCAGTCGGCCAGATCGGTCGCGGTGGAAAAGCCGCTGGCGGCGGCGGATTTCAGCGCGGCGCGGTTCGCCGTCATGTCACTGACCATGCCGGTCATCGCCGCCAGACCCAGCATCAGCGTGTCTGCGGCGTCAAAGGTCTGTTCCTTGTCTTCCTGCATGTCCTTGGAATAGGTCAGCGCCAGCCCCTTCATGACCGTGAAAAGCGCCACCGTCGCCCCAAGGATGCGGCCCAGCTTGGCGCGCAGAAGCTCTGCCGCGTCGGGGTTCTTCTTCTGCGGCATGATGCTGCTGCCGGTCGTCCACTTGTCCGACAGCCGCACGAAGCGGAACTGGGCCGACGACCAGATGACCAGTTCTTCGGCAAAGCGGCTCAGGTGCATGGCGCAGATGCTGCTGGCCGCCAGAAACTCCAGCGCGAAATCGCGGTCGGATACCGAATCAAGGCTGTTGGCCGTGGGCCGGTCAAAGCCCAGCGCGGCGGCGGTCATGTGCCGGTCGATGGGGAAGCTGGTCCCGGCCAGCGCAGCCGCGCCCAGCGGGCATTCGTTCATCCGGCGCCGCGCATCCTGAAAGCGGCTGCGGTCGCGGGCGAACATCTCGACATAGGCCATCATGTGATGGCCCCAGGTCACCGGCTGGGCGGTCTGCAGATGGGTAAAGCCCGGCATCACCCAATCGGCCCCCGCCTCGGCCTGCGCCAGAAAGGCCCGCATCAGCGCCTCAAGCCCCGCAATCGCGGCGTCGCACTGGTCGCGCACCCACAGCCGGAAATCGACCGCCACCTGATCGTTGCGGCTGCGGGCGGTGTGCAGGCGCTTGCCCGGCTCTCCGATGATCTCGGTCAGCCGCGCCTCGACGTTCATGTGGATGTCTTCGCGGTCGGTGCGGAAGTCGAAACCGCCGGCCTCGATCTCTGACAAGACCGTGAGCAGCCCTTCCCCGATCGCCTTCGCATCGTTATCGGTCAGGATGCCCTGCGCCGCCAGCATCGCGGCATGGGCCCTGCTGCCCGCGATGTCCTGGGCGTAGAGCCGCTGGTCGAACCCGATCGAGGCGTTGATCGCCGTCATGATCGCGTCCGGCCCTTCGGCAAAGCGCCCGCCCCACATGTCGTTGGCGCTGGTCTTGGCGGTGTTGGTCATGGGAGCCTCGGATACATGCTGCGGAAATTCGGCCTCGCGCTCATCTATACGGCCTTGACGCTGGGCGCAAATCCCGCGGCCGCGACCGATCTGGCGCCGCTGATGACCGGCGAGATGCGCAAGCTGATCCCGGCCGAGGCGCCGGTTGCCCTGCCTGCTGCGGTGCTGACCACCGGCGGTGGCGCCGAGGCGACGCTGGCGGAATGGCGCGGCAAATGGGTGGTGCTGAACTTCTGGGCCACCTGGTGCGCCCCCTGCCGGCGCGAGATGCCCTCGCTTGACCGGCTGCAGGCGGCCATGCCGGGCATGGCGGTGCTGCCCGTGGCCACCGGCCGCAATGACCCCGCCGCCATCGACCGTTTCTATACCGAAGCCGGCGTGAACAACCTGCCCGTGCTGCGCGACCCCAAATCGGAACTGGCCCGCGCCATGGGCGTGCTGGGCCTGCCCGTCACCGTGATCGTCAACCCCGAGGGGCAGGAAGTGGCCCGGCTGATCGGCGATGCCGAATGGGACAGCCCCGAGGCGGTGGCCCTTCTGACCGCGCTGTCGGCCAGCCACTGATCCCGCGCAACGCTTGCATTCCGCCCCCCGCCCCGCTAGCAACCCAACCGATCCCAAGGAGGCTGCCATGGACGGGCTCGACACGCTCAAGGCCAAATATCTGACCGCCGTCGCCGATGCCGGCAACGAAGGCGCGCTTGAAGAACTGCGCGTCGGCGCCCTTGGCAAGAAGGGCGAGATTTCGGCGCTGATGGCCACCCTTGGCAAGATGGAGCCCGAGGCCCGCAAGGCCGCCGGCGCCAGCCTGAACGCGCTGAAGGATGAAATCGACGCGGCCCTGCGCGCCAAGAAGGCGGCCCTGGCCGATGCGGCGCTGGATGCACGGCTGCGCAGCGAATGGCTGGATGTCACCCTGCCGGGCCGCCCCCGCCGCATGGGCACCATCCATCCGGTCAGCCAGGTGATGGAGGAACTGACCGCGATCTTCGGCGACATGGGCTTCTCGGTTGCCGAAGGCCCGCAGGTGGAATCCGACTGGTACAACTTCGACGCGCTGAACATCCCGCCGGAACACCCCGCCCGGCAGGAACATGATACGTTCTTCATGCACCGCGCGCCCGGCGACAACCGCCCGCCCCATGTGCTGCGCACCCATACCAGCCCGGTGCAGATCCGCGCCATGGCCGAACAGGGCGCGCCGATCCGCGTGATCGCGCCGGGCCGGGTTTACCGGATGGACATGGACCAGACCCACACGCCGATGTTCCATCAGGTCGAGGGGCTGGCGATCGACCGCGACATTTCCATGGCCAACCTGAAATGGACGCTGGAGGAATTCTGCCGCGCGTTCTTTGAGGTGCCTTCGGTCGAACTGCGCTTCCGCGCCAGCCATTTCCCCTTCACCGAACCTTCGGCCGAGGTGGATATCCGCTGTTCGTGGGAAGGCGGTCAGCTGAAGATCGGTCAGGGCGACAAGTGGATGGAAATCCTCGGCTCGGGCATGGTGCATCCCAAGGTGCTGTCGGCGGCGGGGGTTGACCCGACCCAGTGGCAGGGCTTTGCGTTCGGCATGGGCATCGACCGCATCGCCATGCTGAAATACGGCATCCCCGACCTGCGCGCCTTCTTTGAGTCCGACCTGCGCTGGCTGCGCCACTACGGCTTTGCCGCACTGGACATACCGAACCTGCCGGGCGGGTTGTCGCGGTAACCATGACGGAACTCGAACTTCTCAAACTGCTGAATGCCTCGGATAGTCCGGTGGAATTCTGCCGGTGGGATGAAGTTCAAGGTCGCAACTACGCCGCCCAGCATCTTGAAAGGATGCGATCTCAGCCCAGGCTGGACGCGCAGACCGAGCGCCTCCTGGACCATCTTGCGCGACAAGGCCTGGTAAGGGCATTGAACGGTCGCGATACCGGCGAAGGACGCAGCTTCGAGATTACCGTCAACGGCCAGAAGCGACTAGAAGTGCTTGAACATCCGGTCGCGGGCTTCGTGAACGACACCGTAAAGGCGATTAGACGCGAAGGGCCCGGTCATATTGCAAAATGGGTGATTGGCGGCTTCGGGCTGATTGGCGGCGCCGTTCTTGAGCACCTGTTTGGCATCGTCGATTGGTTTTTCGGCAAGGTCTAGCGCCAAGTAGGGTGCGTGCCTGCACGCACCTTCTGGTCGGTGGATCGGTGCGTGCAAGCACGCACCCTACGCCGGTCGTCGCCTAGAAATCGAACAGATCGCTCAGGAAGCTGTCGCGGCGCTTCTTGCGGTAGCCGCCGCGGCGGTCGTCGTCGTCATCGTCGTCGCGGTAGCGGCGGGGCTCTTCGGCGCGGGCGCTGCGGGGTTCGGGCTGATAGACCGGGCCCGGATCGCGCGACGGC
>JACZKR010000179.1 GCA_014859945.1 Paracoccaceae bacterium
GCGGCGGGCTTTGCCGGCGTGATGATGTATGGCGCCTACCAGATCATGGACGGCGCCAAGACGGTCGGCGAATTCATGAGCTTTTTCATGGCCGTGGCGCTGGTCTTTGAACCTCTGCGGCGGCTGGGCAGCGTGTCGGGCAGCTGGGCGCAGGCCCGCGCCTCACTGGAACGGATGCATGCGCTTCTGGGTGAGGCGCCCACCGTAACCGCGCCCGAGGCGCCGCTGCCGCTGCCCCCCGGCCCCGCCGAGCTGCGGCTGGAGGATGTGCGCTTTGCCTATGGTGAACAGCCGGTGCTGCAGGGCGTCAGCTTCACCGCCCTGCCCGGTCAGGTGACGGCGCTGGTCGGGCCTTCGGGGGCCGGGAAATCGACGGTTTTCCACCTGCTGACCCGGCTGGCCGATCCGCAGGGCGGCCGCGTGACGCTGAACGGCACCGACCTGCGCCGGTTTGACCCGGCGGCGCTGCGCCGGGCGATTGCCGTGGTGGCGCAGGATACCGCGCTTTTCGATGAAACCATCGCCGCCAATGTGCGGATGGGGGCGACCGACCTTTCAGATGCCGCGCTGGACCGCGCGCTGGCGCGGGCGCAGGCGGCGGGCTTTGTTGCCGATCTGCCCGAAGGTGCGCAAACGCCCGCCGGCCCGCGCGGGTCTTCCCTGTCGGGCGGGCAGCGCCAGCGCATCGCCATTGCCCGCGCCATCCTGCGCGACGCGCCGGTGCTGTTGCTGGACGAGGCGACCAGCGCGCTGGACAGTCAGTCCGAGCAACTGGTGGCCGAGGCGCTGGCCGAGGCCGGGCGCGGCCGCACCACCCTTGTCATCGCCCACCGTCTGGCCACGATCCGCGCCGCCGACCGCATCGTGGTGATGCAGGCGGGCCGCGTGGTGGATCAGGGCACGCATGATGAGCTTCTTGAACGCGGCGGGCTTTATGCCGATCTCTACAACCTGCAATTCAGGGAATAGCGATGTCCGGTGAACTGGCCCCCGACCGCCGCGTCTTGGCGCTGACCGGCAAGGATGTGGCAGCCTTCCTGCAGGGTCTGGTGTCGAACGACATCCGGCCCCTGGAAAAGGCCGACGGCGTGGTCTGGGCGGCGCTTCTGACGCCACAGGGCAAGTATCTGGCCGATTTCTTCGTGGTGCGGCGGGGGGCGGACTGGCTTCTGGACATCGCGGCGGGGCTGGCCGAGCCGACGATCCGCCGGCTGATGATGTACCGGCTGCGCGCGGATGTGCAGATCGCGCCCTTGGATCTGGTGGTAACGCGCGGGCTCGGGCCGGCGCCGGCGGGCGCGATGGCAGACCCCCGGCATCCCGCGCTCGGCTGGCGCAACTGGGGCAGCGGTGAGGGGGCCGGCGCCCCGTCGATCGGTTGGGACGCGATCCGCGTGGCCCATCTGATCCCCGAAAGCGGGGTCGAACTGGTGCCCGACGACAGCTATCTGCTGGAAACGGGATTTGAGCGGCTGAACGGCGTCGATTTCCGCAAGGGCTGCTATGTCGGGCAGGAGGTGACCGCCCGGATGAAGCACAAGACCGAGTTGCGCAAGGGCCTGACCCGGCTGCGGATCGAAGGCGCGGCGACGGTGGGCAGCGAGATCACGCTGGACGGCAAGCCCGCGGGCACGCTTTTCACCCAGTCGGGCGGCCGGGCGCTGGCGCATATGCGGTTTGACCGTATCCTGCCCGGGCTGGTGGCCGGCGACGCGCGGCTTTTTCCCGACGAATAGGCCCGGTCGGGCCGGGCGGGAAAAGGCGAGGCACCGCCTCGCCCCCGCCCGCTGGCAACGGTTCAACCCGAAACCGTCCGGCACGCAATGACAGAGGCCGGCGCCCGAC
>JACZKR010000022.1 GCA_014859945.1 Paracoccaceae bacterium
TGGCAAGGGCGAACAGCACTTCGTTCGCGCGCGGACCGTCCTCACAGGCCACCGTGATCACGTCGAAGCGCGACCGCACATAAGCCGCGTTCAGATGGCCCAGCGGAATGTCCAGCGTGGTGCCCATGCCGCCCACCTTCATGGCCGAGGGCACGATGGCGCGGCATTCGCCCAGCCGGTCGCGCATGCCGTAGCCGCCCGAGACATGCCAGATCGCGCCATGTTCATGCTCGCCCGCCTCGCCGACGACGGCGCCCTTGCCGTAGGCGTCGATGCCCTCGCGCCCGCCCAGCGCCGCGACCAGCCGGTCGGTCAGCATCAGGGCAAGGGGCTTCAGCGCCTCCATGGCGGGTTGCAGTTCCGGCTCATAGCGACCGGCGAAGGGGTTGGCGCAGATGGCATAGACCGCGCCCTTCATCGGGCGGGGGTCGGCCACCGGGCCGCCTTCGTGCCAGACCTCCTCGATCTGGGTGACGATCTTGCGGATGGCGAAATCAGACATGGTGATGCTCCAGAAGCGCGTCGGTCATGGCCCCCGACAGCCGCACCTCACCCTGCAGGAAGAGCGCGGCCCCTTCAATCAGTCCCCGCGCGCGGAAGGCTTCGGCGGCGTGCAGGCCGCGCGTCAGGGCCGTGGTAATGTCGGTGCCGCTCAGCGGCCCCACCGCCACGGTCACCGGCCGCGCGCCAAGGTCACTGTCGGCCTGCATCTGCACGGCCGGGCGGCGGGTGATGGCGGGGTGGCCGGGCAGGTCCACGGCATTGGCGATCATGGTGGCCGCCGCATCGGCCATGGCCGCCGTCCGGGCCAGCACCGTCACCGCATCGGCGATGCCCAAAGACCAGCTGCGCCCCCGCCAGCCCGAGGTGGCGATGCCGCGCGCCGGGGCTTCGGACCGCAAGCGGACCGCACCACCCTGCGCCATAGCGCAGACCAGCCGCTGACTCTCGGCCAGATGCACCGCAATATCGCCGCCGTTGTTCACATAGGCCCGCACCACGCCGGGCCCGGCCACGATGGCCGCCAGCACCGCCTCGGCCACCGCCCCCGCCACTGCCGCCATGGGGGTGATGAAGGCCGGGCGATAGGGTGCCACCGCCGCCGCCATCACCCGCGCCACCGGGCCTTGCAGGGACGCCTCTTCCACCCGCAGCGCCGGAAGTTCGGCCACCAGTTCCTCCAAAAGCCCGTCGAACCGCGCCACCGCCCGCTGCAGCGCCGCCGCCTGCCCCGGCCCCCAGACCTGCACGATCAGGTCGATCGGCCCGTGGTTCAGATGCAGCCGGCCGTCGGACAGGGTGCTGACCTGCATCATGGCCCTTGCACCTTTCCCAATACTCCGGGGGTGCGGGGGCTGGCCCCCGC
>JACZKR010000180.1 GCA_014859945.1 Paracoccaceae bacterium
CCCTCAAGCCAGCGCAGGGCATCGCGCGCCGCGCCGCCCGCGCCTTCGGCCAGCGCCTGATGCGCGCGCGCGATGTCGGCGCGAATGCGCTCGGCCCCCTGCATCAGCCGGCGGCGGGCATCCAGCGCTGCCTCTTCGCCCGGTTCAGGCGCCAGCTTGTCCAGTTCCGCGACCGCGTGGCGCAGGAAATCCTCTTCGGCCTGCGCCCGGCCAAGGGCGGCCTGCGCAGCCTCCAGCGCCTGACGCGCCTCGGCCCGCGCGCGCCACAGCCGCCGGGCGGTCGCGGTATCGACGGCCCCGAAGGCATCGAGCAGCTGGCGATGGCCGCGCGGGTTCAGCAGGCCGCGGTCGTCATGCTGGCCGTGCAGTTCCACCAGCGTCTCGGACAGATCGCGCAGCACCTCGCCCGACACGCGGCGGTCATTGACCCAGGCGGTCTTGCGACCGTCGGCGGTGTTGACCCGCCGCAGGATCAGTTCGTCCCCGGCGGCAATCCCGGCCTCGTCCAGCACGGCGCGGGCGGGGTGGCCGGGGGGCAGGTCGAAGACCGCCTCAACCTCGCCCTGCGCCGCGCCCTGGCGCACCAGTTCGGCCCGCCCGCGCCAGCCCAGCACGAACCCCAGCGCATCCAGCAGAATCGACTTGCCCGCCCCCGTCTCACCGGTCAGCACGTTCAGCCCCGGCCCCAGCGCAAGGGACAGCCGGTCGATGATCAGCACATCGCGGATTTCAAGCGAGACAAGCATCAGGCCCCCGTCAGGTGCGCGCCGGGGCACGCACCGCCCGTTACAGCCATTGGCCCCTGACCATCTGGCGGTAGATCGTCGCCAGCCAGCTGGTGCCCTTGGCTTCGGGCGACAGGCCCTTGCCCTTCAGCAGGCGGAAGCTGTCGTCATAGAAGGGCGAAGACTGGTAGTTGTAGCCCAGGATCGCACCGGCGGTCTGCGCCTCATCAGTAAAGCCAAGCGCCATGTAGCATTCGACCAGACGATGCAGCGCCTCGGGCGTGTGGCTGGTGGTCTGGAAGTCCTGCACCACCGAACGGAAGCGGTTGATCGCCGCCGAGTAGTTGCCGCGCTTCAGGTAATAGCGCCCGATCTCCATTTCCTTCGCCGCCAGATGGTCGAAGGCCATGTCGAACTTCAGCATCGCCGATTTGGCATATTCGCTGTCGGGATATTCCTCGATCACCACGCGCAGCGACTGCAGCGCCTGGAAGGTCAGGCCCTGATCGCGGCCGACCTCGTCGATCTGGTCGTAATAGGACAGCGCCATCAGATACTGCGCATAGGCCGCATCTTCATCGCCGGGGTAGAAATCAAGGAAGCGCTGCGCGGCATCGCGCGCGGCTTCGTATTCGCGGTTCTTGTGCAGGGTATAGGCCTGCATGATCAGCCCGCGCTTGGCCCATTCGGTATAGGGATAAAGCCGCTCGACCTCCTGGAAGTAGCGCAGGGCTGCATCCGGGTCTTTCTCGGCCTCAAGCTGATATTCGCCGAACTCGTAAAGTTCCTGCGGCGTATAGGTATCCAGCGCACGCTCTTTGGGTGCGCCCCAGCCAAGGCCCAGACCGCCGCCGCACCCTGACAGCGCGGTCAGGACAAGGCCCGCATACAGAGCCTGCCGCAACGCACCCGACTTTCCGCCTGCCATCTTCCGCCTATCCACTGCCTCGGCGAACCCTGCCCCGCAAGGCGGCTTCTGCCCGTGTCGGCTCTCCGTAGCACAGAAAAATCCGGGGCGCAAAACGGGTTTCGCTTCGGGGCTGCGGGTTTCAGGCGCAGGCGGGAAGGTCTGCCACATGCACGCCGACGCCGGGCAGCTTTGCACCCGTCAACGCGCCGCATTCCTGCCAGCGCCAGGCGCCGGGGGTGGCGAAAAGCTGCCGAAGCAACCGGTTGGTCAGCGCATGACCGGCGCGGATGCCGGTGTAGCGGCCAAGGATCGGCCCGCCGGCCAGCGCCAGATCGCCCACCGCGTCCAGCATCTTGTGGCGCACCGGTTCATCGGCATGGCGCAGCCCGCCGGGCGACAGCACGCGGTCGCCTTCAAAGACCACCGCGTTTTCGAACGTGCCGCCCAGGGCAAGGCCACGGGCGCGCATGTTCTGCACATCCGCGTTGCGGCAGAAGGTGCGGCTGTCCGACAGTTCGCGCACGAAGGTGCCGTTCGACAGGTTCAGCCGCTTTTCCTGACGGCCGATGGCGGCGTCGGTGAAGTCGATGGCAAAGTCGATCTCGAACATGTCCGAGGGTTCCAGCCGCGCCACGGCATCGCCGTCACGCACCTCGACCGGGGCCAGAATGCGCAGCACGCGCACCTGAGCGTTCTGCCGGGTGATGCCGGCCGCCAGGAAGCCTGCCACGAAGGGCGCCGACGATCCGTCGAGAATCGGCACTTCCGGACCGTCGATGTCGATCAGGGCGTTCTGGATGGCCGAACCGGCCAGCGCCGCCATCACATGCTCGATGGTCGAAACGGTCACGCCGCTGTCATTCTCGATCAGCGTGCACAGCTTTGACGGCACCACCGTGTCCCAGCGGGCCAGAATGCGGGTGTCGCCTTCGGTCAGGTCGGTGCGGCGGAACCAGATCCCGTGACCCGCCGGCGCCGGACGCACAACCATGGTCACCGAAGCCCCCGAATGAAGGCCCGTTCCCCGGAAGGTCGCGGCTTTGGACAGCGTGTTCTGCACGTTCGGCATTCCTGAATGACTGACCGGTTTACCGGCCCCATCGAAATAGGGGCGTCGGGGCTTCGGCTCAATTCACTCTTTGTAACGGAATATGTCAGCGCCGCAGCGCGGCAAGCCGTTGATATAAAACAAAAAGCCCGGCGCGTGGCCGGGCTTGTTGCAATCTGTTACCGCCTGTTTCAGTTCGCCTGACGGCGCAGGAAGGCGGGAATCTCGATCCGTTCCTGATCGGCAGACAGTTCCTGCTCGTCATCATAGGCGGTGACCGGAGGCTGCTGGCGGGGGGCGGCTGCGGCGGGGCG
>JACZKR010000181.1 GCA_014859945.1 Paracoccaceae bacterium
CACCCATGTCTGCCTGCGCTGGGTGCGGGCGAAGGCGATGTACGCGGCGATCGCCGACGAGGGCGTCACCCATCTGTGCGGCGCGCCCATCGTCATGTCGACGCTGATCGACGCGCCCGCGGCCGCCAAGCGCGACTTCCCGCAGACCGTCACCTTCAACACCGCCGCCGCCCCGCCGCCCGAAGCGGTGCTTGAGGCGATGAAGGCCGAAGGCTTTCATGTGAACCACCTTTACGGCCTGACCGAGACCTACGGGCCAACCGTGGTGAACGAATGGAACACCGATTGGGACGCGCTGCCCCCCGCCGATCAGGCCGCCCACAAGGCACGGCAGGGCATCCGCTATCTGTCGCTGTCCGATCTTGCGGTGCTGGACCCCGCCACGATGCAGCCCGTTCCCGCCGACGGCGAGTCGCTGGGCGAAGTGATGTTCCGCGGCAACGTGGTGATGAAGGGCTATCTCAAGAACGCCAAGGCCACGGCCGATGCCTTTGCCGGCGGCTGGTTCCATTCGGGCGATCTGGGGGTGATGCACACCGATGGCTATATCCAGCTGAAGGACCGCTCGAAGGACATCATCATCTCGGGCGGCGAGAATATCTCGTCGATCGAAGTCGAAGACGCGCTTTACCGCCATCCTGCGGTGGCGCTTTGCGCGGTGGTCGCCATGCCGGACGCCCGTTGGGGCGAACGGCCCTGCGCCTTTGTCGAGCTGCGGCCCGGACACTCCGTGACCGAAGCCGGAGTGATCGCGCATTGCCGGGCCACGCTTGCCGGCTACAAATGTCCGGCGCGGGTGGTGTTTCTGGACCTGCCCAAGACATCGACCGGCAAGATCCAGAAGTTCGTGCTGCGCGCCCGCGCCGCCGAACTGGCGCAGGCAGCCGTATAGGGGGCACCGGGCAGCAGCCCGGTGCCTGCACCGTCAGGCCGTGACATCCACCACGACCCGGCCCCGGATGCGGCCGGCGATGATTTCTTCGGCCAGTTGCGGCAAGGCCGACAGCGGCTCGACCCGGGCGATGGTGGCCAGATGGGCCTTGTCCAGCCGGGCGGCCAGCAGCGCCCAGGCGCGCGCGCGCTTGGGCTGCGGAACCATCACGCTGTCGATGCCCAGCAGGGCCACGCCCCGGAGGATATGCGGCGCCACCGAAGCCGGCAGGTCCATGCCGCCCGCCAGACCGCAGGCGGCAACCGCGCCGCCATAGACCGTCTGGGCCAGCACATTGGCCAGCGTGGTCGAACCCACGGCATCCACCGCGCCGCCCCAGCGCTCTTTCTGCAAGGGGCCACCCTTTTCGGCCAGCGCCGCCCGATCGACAAAGGCGGTGGCGCCCAAGCCCGCAAGATAGTCGTGCGTTTCGGGCCGGCCCGTGGCCGCCGTCACGCGATATCCCGCCGCCGCCAGAAGCGGGATCGCGGTGGACCCGACCCCGCCGGCAGCGCCGGTCACCAGCACCTCGGCCCCGCCGGGGCGGATGACGCCCCAATCCTCTAGCGCCAGAACGCACAGCGCGGCGGTGTAGCCGGCCGTTCCCACAGCCATCGCCTCTTCGGGGGTGAAGCCTTCGGGCAGGCGCGTCAGCCATTCGGGCTTCAGCCGCTGGAACCGGCTGTAACCGCCCCATTCGGTTTCCGACAGGCCCCAGCCGTTGACGATCACCCGGTCGCCCGCCACCCAGTCGGGCGAGCGGCTTTCCACCACGGTTCCGGCAAGGTCGATGCCCGCGACCATCGGCAGCCGGCGCGCGATGCGGCCCTTGCCGCCGACCGCCAGCCCGTCCTTGTAGTTGATGGTCGAATGGCTGATCTCGACCAGCACGTCATGATCGGGCAGATCGGTCAGCGCCAGTTGGCGGAACTCGGCCCGGGGCTTGCCTTCGTGATCGACAATCATCAGGGCGCGGAAGGTTTCGGTCATTCGGTCTTTCCTCCTTGGGAAACGGTCGGCGCGCTGCGGGCGGCACGCCGGTCAAGCGCATGGTCCAGAACGGCGCGCATCCCCTGCAGATGATCGCGCATCAGGGCGGCGGCGCGGGCACCATCGCGGGCCGTTATCGCCTCCAGCACGCGGGCATGGCCATCGGCGGTGCGGCGGCGTTCGTGATCGGCATAGATCAGCATGTTGGTCACCGGCACGAAGCTTTCGATCACCGCATACATCATCAGCCGCAGGGGGCCGTTGCCGGTGGCGGTGACCAGCGCGCGGTGAAACCGCACGTCCGATGCGCAGAACTCTTCATCCGACAGTGCCTCATCCCGCTGCAGGGCGATTTCCGCGGCGATCCGCGCCAGATCGTCATCGCTGCGGTTCAGGGCGGCAAGCTGACAGCATACGGCCTCGGTCTCGATCCGGGCGGCGACGATTTCCTCAACCGTGAAGCTGCCGACGCCGACCAGCAGTGTCGCCGCTTCGGTCAGGTTGCGTGCCACCGCACCGGGGTCGGGGCGGGCGACAAAGGTGCCGCCGGTCGGCCCCCGGCGCGCGCGGATCAGGTTCTGCGCCGCCAGCACCTTCAGCGCCTCGCGCACGGTGGGGCGTGAGATTCCGAAGCGCTGCGCAAGTTCCTCTTCGGTCGGCAGGCGTTCATCGACCTTCAGCCGACCTTCCAGAATGGCCGTGCGGATCAGGTCGGCCACCTGCCGCGGCAGGCCCGTGCGGACGATCTCTTCATATTCCAGAGTCATGACCTGCCTGCCACCTGCGGATTCGGGTCAAAGACTAGCACCGGCGGCAAAAGAATAAAAGGTTTGACAAATAGAGAATTGATCCCATCCTTGCCGCGTCATCGGGACGGAGGATCGCGTGACCGAACATCAGCCCATCGCCGCCGCCGCTGATCCCGCCTTGCTGGAGCGGTTGGCGCGCGTGTTGCCTGCTGCGGCGCTGCTGACCGGCGACGCCATCGGATCGCGCTATCAGGAAGACCGGCGCGACCGGTTTTCCGCGCCGCCCCGCTTCGTGCTGCGTCCGGCCACGACCGGGGAAATGGCCGCGGCGCTGGCCGCCTGCCATGACTTCCGGCAGCCCGTTGTCGTGCAAGGGGGCCGCACCGGCCTGTCAGGCGCCCATCGGATCGTGTCGGGTGAGGCGGTGCTGTCGCTGGAACGGCTGGCGGCGATGGGAACCATCGACCGCGATTCGGCAACGGTCGAGGTGCAGGCCGGCGTCACCCTGCAACAGGTGCAGGAAGCCGCCACCGAGGCCGGGCTGATGTTCGGCGTCGATATCGGCGCGCGCGGGTCGGCCACCATCGGCGGCAACATCGCCACCAATGCTGGCGGCATCAGGGTTCTGCGCTATGGCATGTTCCGCGCCCAGGTTGCCGGGCTTGAGGTGGTTCTGGCCGACGGTTCGGTCCTGACCTCGATGAAGGACCTGCAGAAGGACAACTGCGGCCCCGACCTGAACCAGCTTTTCATCGGAAGCGAGGGGGTTCTGGGCGTTGTTGCCAGCGCGCGGCTGAAACTGCATCCGCGCCCTGCGGCCGAAGCCAATGCGTTTCTGGCCCTGCCCTCGGCCGAGGCGGCGCTTGACCTGCTGTTCCGCCTGCGCCGGGCGATGGGTGAGACCCTGTCAGCTTTTGAGATCATGCTGCCCGACGCCTATTTCGGGATCTGCGAGTTTCTGCGCCGCACGCCGCCGCTGGCAACCCGCGCACCGGTCTATGTGCTGGCCGAAATGCAGGCCGGCCCGCTGGCGCAGCAGGCGCAGGAGGTCTTTGAAACCGCCCTGATGCAGGCCATTGACGACGGCTGCGCCGAAGATGCCGTGATGGCCAGTTCTCAGCGCGAGTTTCAGGCCCTGTGGGACATACGCGATGGCTGCGCCGATTACGTCAGAACGCTGCCTCATGCCGCCAGCGGCGACATCAGCGTTCCGGTAAAACGCATTCCGGCCTTCCTTGCCGAAAGCCAGGAGGCGCTGCGGCTGATCGACCCCGGGATCACCTTTCTGGCCTTCGGTCACATGGGCGACGGCAATCTGCACTACGTCTTTTCGACGCCGCAGAAGGCGCCGGCGATGGAGCGGCTTCTGACGCTTGTGGCGGAGTATGGCGGTTCGGTCTCGGCCGAGCATGGGATCGGCGTGGACAAGAAGCCCTGGCTGCACCTGTCGCGGGACGCGGCCCAGATCGCCACGATGCGCCTTCTGAAATCGGCGCTGGACCCACGCGGAATCCTCAACCCCGGGCGCATCTTCGACATGCCGGCCTGAGGCCTTGGCGTCAAGCCGCCAGCCCCTGCCCTTCCAGCCAGCGGGCCGAGGGGATCACGTCGCGGGCGTCGGCCATTTCCAGAATCAGGCGCGGCCGCACGGGCAGGCCGGCGATCGCGGCAAAGACGCCGGGCCACAGAATGTTGCCCTGCCCGATGCGCCAGTGCCGGTCGGCCACGCCATCGGCATCCTGCAGATGCACATGGGCCAGTGCCGGCCCCGCCGCCCGGATGAAGGCATCGACCGGCGGCGCCCCGGTAGAGCCGTGGGCGTAATGCGCGTGCCCGGTATCGACCGACACCCGCAGCGCGGGCGATCCGAAGGCGGCGGCCAGCGCCACCCTTTCGGCCGGATCGCGGTCTTCGCAGTTTTCCAGCACGATCTCGATGCCGTTCTCTTCGGCCTTGCGCACGGCGGGGCCAAGGGTGGCCAGCGTGCGCTCCAGAATGCCCGCCGCATCGCACTGGTTGGTCCAGCGGTTGAAGCCGTGCCAGGTGGTATAGGGGCTGTGAACCACCATATGCCCGCCGCCCCGCCCGTCCAGCACGCGGATCAGCGCGGAAAGCCCGGCATCCAGCCGGTCCTGCGTGATGCGGCGCACATCGAGGTCGGGCGTGTCTACGGCGATGCCCCAGAAGGGGCCGTGAATGCCGATGCGCCCGGCATGACCCCGCAGGGCGGCGCGGGCGCGGTCGGCGATGTCGGGCCAGGCGTTGCCGGAAAGGGCGCCGATCCCGGTAAAGTCGCGAATCTCTATGTCGCGGCCGGCATCGCGGACGAAATCTGTCATCCCCGGCAGGTCAGAAAGTTCCTGAAGGTAAAGGGCGGCACCCAGCAGGGGCAGGTCGGTCATGGCATCCTCGCAAGCGTCCGGGGCCAGACTAGCGGCGCGGGGCGCCTTCGTCACTGGTGGCGCAGCGCCTCGATCGGGTCCAGCCGCGCGGCGCTTCGGGCCGGGAAATAGCCGAAGACCACCCCCACCACCGCCGAGAAGACAAAGGCCAGCGCCACCACCGGCGCCGAGGGCGCGAAGGGGATCGACATGAAGACCGATCCGCCCCACGCGAGCCCCAAGCCCGCCGCGATGCCCAGGGCGCCCCCCAGCACCGACAGCACCACCGCCTCGACCAGAAACTGCTGCAGCACCTGACCCGACGTCGCCCCGACCGCCAGCCGGATGCCGATTTCGCGCGTCCGCTCGGTGACCGAGACCAGCATGATGTTCATGATGCCGATACCGCCGACCAGAAGGCTGACCGCCGCCACCGCCGACAGAAGGCTGGTCAGGACCGCGTTCACCCCCGACAGGACGTTGGCGAATTCCTTCATATCGGTGACGCTGAAATTGTCGCGCTGGCCCAGCCCGATGCGGCGGCGTTCGCGCAGAAACTCGGATACCTGACGGACGCCCTCCTCGGACGTGGCCTGCTGGCGCAGCGCGACCGAGATTGAATTCACGTCGCTGTCGCCTTCCAGCCGGCGCTGCACGGTGCGGGCGGGCATCAAGAGCACGTCGTCCTGATCCTGCCCGAAGCTGCCGGCGCCCTTGGCCGCCAGAACGCCGATCACCTCGCACGAGACGCCCTTGATCCGCAGGGTCTGCCCGATGGGGTCGCCGCTGCCGAACAGCGTCGCGCGCACCGTCTGGCCCAGAACGCAGACCGCGCTGCCGGCCTGCACCTCGCCGTCCGAAAAGGCGCGGCCCATGGCCAGCGGCCAGTTCTGCACCGTCAGGTAGGCGGCAGTGGTGCCGACGATCTGGGTCGCGGCATTGGCATTGCCCGCCACCACGGTCTGCGACGAGGTGACAGACGGCGCCACCGCCGCGACCGACGACAGTTCACCCAGCGCCTCGGCATCCTTCAGGTCAAAGCGCGGGGCGTCGGCGCCGGTGGGCGGGCCCATCATGCGCTGACCGGGCCGAACGACCAGAACATTGGCGCCCAGCGCCTCGACGCTGGCCGTCACGCTTTGCGACGATCCCCGCCCGATCGTGACCATGGCGATCACCGCCGCCACGCCGATGACCACGCCCAGAACGGTCAGGAAGGACCGCAGCTTGTTGCGGATGATGGCGGTGAAGGCCAGACGGACGGTTTCCCACAGCATGGCTAGCCCCTTGGCTCTTGCGGCACATCGCGCGCAAGGTGACCATCGACAAAGACCAGAAGCCGGCCGGCATAGGCGGCGATGTCTTCCTCATGGGTGACCATGACGATGGTGATGCCTTCCTCACGGTTCAGCCGTTGCAGAAGCTGCATGATTTCGTGGCTGCGGTGGCTGTCGAGGTTTCCGGTCGGCTCATCTGCCAGAATGACCGTCGGGTCACCGGCCAGCGCGCGGGCGATGGCCACCCGCTGCTGCTGGCCGCCCGAAAGCTGCGATGGGTCATGATCCTCGCGCCCCTGAAGGCCCACCTTCGCCAGCGCGGCGCGGGCGCGCGCCTTGCGTTCATCGCGCGGCAGGCCCTTGTAGATCAGCGGCAGTTCCACGTTTTCCAGCGCCGAAGTGCGGGCCAGAAGGTTGAAACCCTGAAAGACAAAGCCCAGCGCATGGCGGCGCAGAAGCGCGCGCTGGTCATTTGACAGCCCCTGCACCGGGGTTCCGGCAAACAGGTAATCGCCCGAACTTGGCCGGTCGAGGCAGCCGATGATGTTCATGGCGGTCGATTTGCCCGACCCCGAGGGGCCCATGATGGCGACGAATTCGCCCCGGGCGATGGACAGGCTGACGCCGTCCAGCGCGCGCACCTCGGCCTCGCCGGTGCCATAGACACGGCGGACATCGCGGAACGCGATCAGGGGCGCGGCGGGGGCGGCCATCTTAACCACCGGTCCGGTCGGTGATGACCAGATCGCCCTCATGCAGGTCGTCCGAGGTGACGGCGGTGCGGCGCCCGTCGCTTTGCCCGCGCTTCACCGCCACTTCCGCGGGCTGGCCGTCGCGCAGCACCCAGACCGACCCGCCGGTGGCCATGCCCGACTGGTCGCGCGGCCGCGACGGCATGATCAGCCCGACCAGACCGCCCGTGCCACCGCTGTCTGAAGTTGCCTCGGCCGGCGGGGCATAGCGCAGCGCGCTGTTCGGCACGGTCAGCGCATCTTCGACCGCCGCCACGGTGATCGTGGCCGTTGCCGTCATGCCGGGGCGCAGCAGGCCGTCAGGGTTTTCGACGGCCAGAACCGCCTTGTAAACGACCACGCCGTCGGTGGTTTCGGGCGCATAGCGCACCTGCACGATCTCGGCCGGAAAGCGCATGCCGTCGAAGGCATCCACGGTGAATTCGGCCGGATTGCCCTCGGCCACGCGGCCGATGTCGGCTTCGTCGATATCGACCAGAAGCTGCATCTGCGACAGGTCTTCGGCGATGGTGAACAGCACCGGCGCTTCAAGCGAGGCGGCGACAATCTGCCCCGGCTCGGCCGCGCGCGACAGGACGACGCCCTTGATCGGCGAGCGGATCACCGCCTTGTCCAGATCGGCGCGGTCCAGCGCGAGATTGGCCTTGGCCAGCGTCAGATCGGCCTGCGCGATGTCCACCTGCGCCACGGCCCGGTCATAGGCGGCCTGCACCGTGGTCAGCGAGGTGCGTGAGGTCACGCCCCGGCGGTCAAGCTCGGACTGGGTTTCAAGGTTGCCGGCGGCTTCGCGCAGCGTGGCCTCGGCGGCGCTGACCTGTGCGGCGGCGGCGGCAACGGCGGCTTCGGAATTGGCGACCTGCGCTGCAAGCTTGGTATCATCAAGCCGCGCCAGAACCTGCCCGACCGAAACCAGATCGTTATAGGTCGCCTCGACCGTGGCCAATGTGCCCGACAGTTCCGACGACACCTCGATCTGCGTCGTCGGCTCCACCGTGCCCGTCGCGGTGACGGTGACCGTCAGGCTGCCGCGGGTGACCGGATCGGTGACATAGCGGATGCCTGCCGTCTGATCGGCCTGCCCGGCATACCACCACGCCCCGCCCAGCGCGCCGGCCAGTACCAGAACCCCGGCCCAAAGCCAGCCGCGCCGCCGCCGGGGCCGGCCCTGCGCCAGAATGCGCGCCAGATCACTTTCGCCCTCAGTCATTCTGCTCTGCCTGTTGTTCCGTCCGGACAGTGGCAGATACGACCGAAATCAGGCAATCCGTCGCGACTGCGGCAATTCAACTGCCGCGATAGGTGGAATAGGCGAAGGGACTGATCAGCAGCGGCACATGATAGTGCTGGCCGGCATCCGGCACGCCGAAGCGGATCGGGATTTCGTCGAGGAACAGCACCCCTTCCGCCGGGCCCTGCCCCGAGGCGCGCAGATAGTCGCCGGCGGCAAAGACCAGCTCATAGCTGCCCGGCGTCAGTTTGTCGCCCGCCAGCATCGGCGCGTCGGTGCGCCCGTCGGCATTGGTCACGGTTTCGGCGATCTTGCGGTGGCTTTGCCCCGAGATGCGGTAAAGCGTGATCCGCACGCCGGCCGCGGGCTTGCCACGGGCCGTATCCAGAACATGTGTCGTCAGCCTGCCGCCCGCCATGTGATCCTCCGCCAGCTTTCAGGGCAGTCTAGACCGCTGCCGCCCGTCTTGCGACCATGGGATGACGGGAAAGGTGCTTCTGGCAGAATTTGATAAACCTCGCGGCGGAACGGGCCTAACCTGCGGGCAAAGGAGCCTTGCATGAACCGCTATCCACGCGACTTCCGCGGCCACGGGCCGAACGCCCCCGACGCCCGCTGGCCGGGCGGGGCAAAGATCGCCATCTCGCTGGTGCTGAACTATGAGGAAGGGGGCGAGAACAACCTTCTTCACGGCGACGCCCAGTCCGAGGCCTTCCTGTCCGACATCGCCGGCGCCGCCCCCTGGCCGGGGCTGCGGCACTGGAACATGGAATCGATCTACGATTACGGTGCGCGGGCCGGGTTCTGGCGGCTGCACCGGCTGTTCACCGGGCTGAACCTGCCGGTGACGATCTATGGCGTGACCTCGGCCCTGGCGCGCAACCCCGAACAGGTGGCGGCCATGAAGGCGGCCGGCTGGGAAATTGCCAGCCACGGGCTGAAATGGGTCGATCACCGCGACATGCCGCCCGAGGAAGAGGCCCGCCAGATCGCGGAAAGCTTCCGTCTGCACGAAGAGGTGGTGGGCGAGGCCCCGCGCGGCTGGTACACCGGGCGCTGCAGCATGAACACCGTGCGGCTGACCGCCGAGACCGGGCGGCTGGACTGGATTTCCGACACCTATGACGACGATCTGCCCTACTGGATGGAAGTCGGCGATCATGACCAACTGGTCATTCCCTACACGCTGGAAGCCAATGACATGCGCTTTGCCACGGCGCCCGGCTATATCACCGGCGAGCAGTTCTTCCAGTATCTGAAGGACAGTTTCGACACGCTTTACGCCGAAGGCGCCGAGGGCCGGGGCAAGATGTTCTCGATCGGGCTGCACAACCGGCTGATCGGGCGGCCGGGCAAGTTTGCCGGGCTGAAGAAGTTCCTCGACTATGCACTTTCGCACGACGGCGTCTGGTTTGCCCGGCGCGGCGACATTGCCGGGCATTGGCGAAAGGCGCATCCTCACAAACGCTTCCGCCGGCCTTCTCAGATGCCGCGTGAAGAGTTCGTGGCGCGGTTCGGTTCGATTTTCGAACATTCGCCCTGGATCGCCGAGCGCGCCTGGGAACTGGAACTGGGACCGGCGCATGACAGTGCGGCAGGCCTGCACAACGCGCTGGCGCGGATGTTCCGCAGCGCCACGGCCGGGGAACGGATGGCGGTGCTGCGCGCCCACCCCGATCTGGCCGGCAAGCTGGCACAGGCGAAACGGCTGACCGCCGAAAGCACCGCCGAACAGGCCAGCGCGGCGCTGGATGCCCTGACCGATGATGAGCGAGCGACGTTCCAGAAGCTGAACACCGAATATGTCGCGCGCCACGGCTTTCCCTTCATCATCGCGGTGCGCGACAACACCAAGGCCTCTATCCTTGCCGCCTTCCACACCCGGACCGGCAATGACAGCGCCACCGAATTTGCCACCGCCTGCGCCCAGGTTGAACGCATCGCGGAACTGCGGCTGAAGGACATCCTGCCATGACCGGCTATTACACCCCGCCCGGCGGCCTGCCGCCCCAGACCGCGCTGATGACCCAGCGCGCCGTCTTTACCGAGGCCTATGCCTTCATCCCGAAGGGCTGCTTTTCCGACATCGTCACCAGCTGCCTGCCGGGCTGGAGCCGGACGCGGCTGTGGCTGATCGCGCGTCCGATGTCGGGCTTTGCCGAAACATTCAGCCAGTATGTGATGGAGGTGGCGCCCGGCGGCGGCTCGGACGCGCCCGATGCCGAGGCGGGGGCCGAACACTGGCTGTTCTTCACCGGCGGCCTTGCCACGCTGACCATCGCCGGCGCGGGGTATGAGATGGAGGCGGGCAGCTATGCCTATATCCCCGCCGGCACCAGCTGGTCGCTTTTGGCCGAGGGGGCGGAACCCGCGCGCTTCCACTGGCTCCGCAAGCTTTATGAACCCGCGCCCGGCGTGGTGCCGCCCGAAGCCTTCGTGATCAATGAACGCGACGTGCCGGTACGCTGGATGCCCGACACCGCAGAACGCTGGGGCACCACGCGCTTTGTCGAGCCCGATGATGTCCGCCATGACGCGCATGTGAACATCGTCACCTTCCAGCCCGGCGGCGTGATCCCGTTCGAGGAAACCCATGTGATGGAGCACGGGCTTTATGTGCTGGAGGGCAAGGCGGTGTACAAGCTGAACCGCGACTGGGTCGAGGTTGAGGCGGGCGATTTCATGTGGCTGCGCGCCTATTGCCCGCAGGCCTGCTATGCCGCCGGGCCGGGGCCGTTCCGCTATCTGCTGTACAAGGACGTCAACCGCCACGCCAGGCTGCGCGGCCCCGGCGCCTTCGGGCCGGCCCGATGAGCGGCGGCGCGCAACGCCCCGAATTTTCGTACGAAAATTCGCTGGCCCTGCCGGGGGGCCGGGCATGACCACGCTTTCCCCCCAACCGCTGACCGCCGGCGCCTTTGCCCCTTTCGGCGAAGTGCTTGAGGCCGCGGGCGCCTTCCGCCTGATCAATGAGGGCCTGTGCCGGCGCCACCATGACCTTGCGGCGCTGGACTTCGGTCCCGATGGCCGGGCCGGCATCTCGGTTTTTGAAGCGGTGCCGCGCGCCCTGCCCTATGACTTTACGCTGGTCGAGCGGCACCCCGAGGGCAGTCAGGCCTTCCTGCCGCTGACCCAGCATCCCTTCCTGGTGATCGTCGCCCCCGATGAGGCCGGCGCGCCGGGGCGCCCGCTGGCCTTCATCACCAGCGGCGCGCAGGGCATCAACCTGCGGCGCGGGGTCTGGCACGGCGTTCTGGCGCCGCTTCATTCCCCCGGCCTTTTTGCCGTGGTGGACCGCATCGGAACCACGCCGAACCTTGAAGAATACCGCTACGCCGAACCTTTCCGCGTGGTGGCATAGCCCCGAAGGGGCCTAACCGGACGGCGCCCGGGGGCGGTGCCGAGACGGCGCGAACATCAAAGCCCCGGGGACAGTAACATGAGCGAACAGACCCATCCGGTGGACGAGATTCTCGCGCCGCCCAAGCTATTCACCCTTGGCCTTCAGCATGTGCTGGTGATGTATGCCGGCGCCGTCGCCGTGCCGCTGATCGTCGGTCGCGCGCTGAAGCTGGAACCGGCCGACGTGGCCTTCCTGATCTCGGCCGACCTTTTCGTCTGCGGCATCGCCACGCTGATCCAGTCGCTGGGCGCGACCCAGTGGTTCGGCATCCGCCTGCCGGTGATGATGGGCGTCACCTTCGCCGCCGTCGGGCCGATGGTGGCCATGGCCAACACCGGCGGCGGGCCCGAGGGCGCGCGGGCGATCTTTGGCGCGATCATCGCGGCCGGGATCATCTCGATGATCATCGCGCCGCTGGTATCGAAGATGCTGCGCTTCTTCCCGCCGGTGGTGACGGGGACGATCATCCTTGTGATCGGGGTCAGCCTGATGCGCATCGGCATCAACTGGATCTTCGGCAACCCCGTGGGGCCGACCGCGCCGATGATCGTCGATCCGGCGCATGCCGACTGGCTGAAGGCCGCCACCGAAGGCGCCGTCGCCGCCGGCCTGCCCGAGGCGCCGCCCAAGCTGGCCGCTGCCGCCACAATGCCGAACCCGGCCTATGCGCCGCTGTCGAACGTGCTGG
Organism: Paracoccaceae bacterium; assembly: GCA_014859945.1. Classification (GTDB taxonomy): domain Bacteria; phylum Pseudomonadota; class Alphaproteobacteria; order Rhodobacterales; family Rhodobacteraceae; genus Fuscibacter. The sequence continues at coordinate 12,400 of JACZKR010000181.1, forward strand.
TTTCGGCGGTGGTTCTGGCCTCGATCCTGCTCATCGCGCGGTTCGGCAAGGGGTTTGTTGCCAATATCGCGGTGCTTCTGGGCATCGTCGTGGGCGCCGTCATCGCCGTGGCCATGGGCACGATGAGCTTTGGCAAGGTGGGTGAGGCGGCATGGTTCGGGCTGATCACGCCCTTCCATTTCGGCATGCCGACCTTCGATCTGGTGATGATCGTGACCATGGTTCTGGTGATGATCGTGGTGATGATCGAATCCACCGGCATGTTCCTGGCGCTGGGTGACATGACGGGCCGCAAGGTGACGCAGCCGATGCTGTCGGCCGGTCTGCGCACCGACGGGTTGGGCACGCTGATCGGCGGCATCTTCAACACCTTCCCATATACCTCGTTCAGCCAGAACGTCGGCCTTGTCGGCGTGACCGGGATCAAGAGCCGTTTCGTCTGCGTGGCGGGCGGGATCATCCTGATCCTGCTGGGGCTGGTTCCCAAGATGGGGGCGCTGGTCGAATCGGTGCCGACGATGGTGCTGGGCGGCGCGGGGCTGGTGATGTTCGGGATGGTGGCCGCGACCGGCATCCGCATTCTGGCCGGCGTCAACTTTCAGTCCAACCGCAACAACCTGTTCATCGTGGCGGTCAGCCTGGGGATGGGGATGATTCCGCTGATCGCTCCGAACTTCAAACAGTGGATGTGGCATGATCTGCACCCGCTGATCGAAAGCGGCATCCTGCTGGCCTCGATCACGGCGGTTCTGCTGAACGCCTTCTTCAACGGCGCCTCGGGCTCGGTCGAAGATGCGAAGGCGGCGGCTTCGGCAGCCGATCACTGAAGGCGCCGGGCGGATCAGGAAACGCACCGCGTTTCCCCGCCCGCAATGACCGGGTTCCCATCCGACCGCCAGCCAGACGCAATGACGTAGGCCGGCGCCCGACCCGGCGGGCGAGAAGCGCCCGCCATGGGCGGGGCGGGCGCTGGCCGGCGGCCTTCGGGGCCACCGGCGGGCAAGGGGCACCCTACCCGCGTGACCCCGGCGATGGCCGGGGTCATCGCCCCCCTAAAGGCGGATGTCGTAGGTGACCCATTTCGTGCGCTCGGCCAGCCGGTCATACAGGCTGCGGGCGCGGTAGTTGTCATCGGCGGTGATCCAGCGGATCACCGACCAGCCCTCGGCCCGGCCGGCATCGGCCACTGCCGCGATCAGCGCCGCCGCCGCACCCGATCCGCGCGCGGCCGGATCGACGAAGAGGTCGTCCAGAAACCCGCCCACCGTCGCCGACAGCGGCCGCGCGAAGGGCCGGAAATGCGCAAGCCCCACCAGCCGCCCGCCGTCTTCGGCCACCAGCGCCCGGGTCTGCTGGGCGGGATCGTGAATCCAGCCCCAGACGCGGGCGCGCATCTCATCTGTCTGGGTCACGCGGTAGAAATCGGCGTAACCGGCGTAAAGCACGGACCATGCGGCGAAATCTTCGGCAAGGGGCGGGCGGATAATCATGGCGGCCTCCGTTTTCCCGCAACCTCGCCCCGGGGCGCCCGGATGTCTGTCCTGCGGGCGACGTTGAAGGCCGCATCCCGGCCGCCTATCCTGAACGCATGGTCTGGACGCTGCGCTTTTTCGATGACTACGGCTCGGGCTGGCTATGGGCGGGCGACGCGGCAACGCGCGACCGCTTCGGCTATGGCCCGCTGGACGAGGCGCTGGCCCGTCTGCTGACACCCGAGACACGGGCCGAGGCGCTGGCCCTGTCGGCGCGAAACCACGCCACGCTGAACTGGGACGAACCGCAGACACCCCTTCCGGTGACGCCTGCCGAAGCAGCGGAGTTCAACGCCCGCACCGCCCTGCTGCTGCGGCGGATGGGGCAAGAGCTTGGACCCGGCTTCCGGCTGCGCGACGAACGGATGATCCTGCGTCCCTGGCCGCCTTGACTTCGCCCGCCGCCGGGGCTTCCCTGCCGGCATGACCGAAGCGACACCCCTTGGCGGCATGCTGGCCGCGCCGCCGCCCGTGCTGTCCGACGCCGGGGCGGCGGATCTGCTTTTTCGGCACTGGGGGGTTGAGGGCAGCCTGAAACGGCTGACCTCGGAACGCGACCTGAACTTTCATGTGCAGACCGCCGCGCGCGGCTATGTGCTGAAACTGTCGAACCCGGCCGAGCCGGCCGAGGTGACCGATTTCCAGACCCGCGCCTTGCTGCATCTGGAAGGCCGGGGCCTGCCTGTGCCCGAGGTGATCCGCAGTCGCGACGGCGCGACCACGGTTGAAACGCCGATGGGCCGGCTGCGGCTGCTGACCTATCTTGAGGGGCTGCCCCTGCATCTGGCGCCCCGCAGCGCCGCCCAGCGGCAGGCGGTGGGGGCCATGGCGGCGCGGCTGGCGCGCAGCCTTGCCGGCTTCAGTCATCCGGCGGCCGATCTGTTCCTGCAATGGGATATCCGGCAGGCCGCGCATCTGGCCCCTCTGCTGCCCGACATTGACGCCGCCGACCGCGCGCTCTGCGTTGCGGTGCTGGACCGGTTCCGGGCCGAAGCGGCGCCCGCCCTGCCCGGCCTGCGCTGGCAGGTGGTGCATAACGACCTGAACCCCCACAACCTGCTGGTCGCGCCGGGTGATCCCGACCGGGTGGCAGGAATCCTCGATTTCGGTGACATGCTGCGCACGGCGCTGGTCTGCGATCTGGCCATTGCCGCCAGCTATCAGGTCGATGCCGCGGCGCCCCTGGAATCGCTGGCCGGGTTTGCCGCCGCCTGGCACCGCGAATACCCGCTGCTGCCCGATGAGGCGCGGCTCTTGCCCTTGCTGACGCAGGTGCGCTGGCTGACGACGCTGGCCATCGCCAGCCACCGCGCGAAATCCTGGCCCGAAAACGCCGCCTATATCCTGCGCAACGCGCCCGCCGCCCGGGCGGGACTTGCCGCCTTTGCCCCCCTGCCGGCCGCCGAGGCGGCCCGCACCGTCGCCCGCGCCTGCGGGCTGGAGTAAGCCATGACCGACCGCCCTACCCTGCCCGGCGCCATGCCGAACGCCTATCAGCCCGGCAAGGGCAACCTGCCGCCCGGCGATCAGGCGCTGGTCGCGCGGCGCCAGCGGCTTCTGGGGCCGGCCTACCGGCTGTTCTACGAAACCCCGGTTCATCTGGTGCGGGGCGAAGGCGTCTGGCTTTATGACAAGGACGGCAAGGCCTATCTGGACACTTACAACAACGTCGCCTCGGTCGGTCATTGCCACCCCCGCGTGGTCGAGGCGACGGCCCGGCAATCGGCGATCTTTGCCAGCCACACCCGCTATCTGCATGACGGCATTCTGGAATATGCCGAGCGGCTTCTGGCCCATTTCCCGCCTGCGCTGTCGCATGTCATGTTCACCTGCACCGGGTCCGAGGCGAATGACCTGGCCTTCCGCATCGCCCGCGCCCAGACGGGAGGCACCGGCTTCATCGTCACCGAGAACGCCTATCACGGGGTGACCCATGCCATCGCCGGCATGTCGCCCAGCCTGGGTGCCGGCGTGCCCTTGGGCGAACATGTGCGCACCGTTCCCGCCCCCGACCCGCTGCGGCTGGCGGGGGATGTGGGCGCGGCCTTTGCCGCCGGCGTGCAGGCGGCGGTGGATGACCTGCTGCGCCACGGCATCCGTCCGGCGGCGCTGATCGTGGATACGGTCTTTTCCTCGGACGGGGTCTTTGCCGATCCGCCCGGCTTCCTTGCCCCGGCGGTCGGGGTGATCCGCCGCGCGGGCGGTCTGTTCATCGCCGATGAGGTGCAGCCGGGTTTCGGCCGCACCGGGCAGGCGATGTGGGGCTTTCAGCGCCACGGCTTGACACCCGACATGGTCAGCCTGGGCAAGCCGATGGGCAACGGCTATCCGGTGGCGGGGCTGGTGATGCGGCCCGAGGTGATCGAAAGCTTCGGGTCAAAGGCGCGCTATTTCAACACCTTCGGCGGCAATGCCGTGGCGGCCGCCACCGCGATGGCCGTTCTTCAGGTGGTCGAGGATGAGGGGCTGATGCAGAACGCCGCCACGGTCGGCGCGCTGTTCCGCGCCGGGCTGGAGGATCTTGCCACGCGCCATGATGCGCTTGGCCCGATCCGGTCGGCAGGGCTGTTCCTGGGGGCGGAAATCGTCGCCGGCGGCGATCCGCTGGCGGCGGATGCGGCGGCCTGCGGGCGCATCGTGAACCATCTGCGCGACAACGGCGTGCTGATCTCGGCCACCGGACCGCGCGCCAATGTGCTGAAGATCCGCCCGCCGCTGGTCTTTTCGGCCGAGAATGTCGCCTTCTTCCTTGACCGGCTGGAGGCGGCGCTGAAGGCATGACGACGGCCGAAGATATCCTCTCGCGCCATCTGGTATGGGACACGCATTCGGGCATGTTTCCGGCCGCGGGCGCCGATCTGGCCGGGCTGGCCGCCTATCGCCGCGCCGGGGTGGGGCATGTGGCACTGTGCGTGGGGTTCGATGCCCTGCCGTGGTCTGCCGCCATTGAAACCCTGTCGGATTATCGCCGCGCCCTGCGTGATGACCCCGACATCGCCCTTGTCAGCACCGTGGCCGAGGTTGAGGCCGCCCGCGCCGCCGGCCGCATGGCGGTTTCCTTCGACATCGAAGGGGCCGAGGCGCTGAACGGCGATCCGGGCATGGTCGCCGTCTATCGTGCACTGGGTGTGAACCAGATGCTTCTGGCCTACAACCTGAACACCCTTGCCGCCGGCGGCTGCCACGATTTCGACGACGGTCTGACCCCCTTCGGCCGGCAGGTGGTGGCCGAGATGAACCGCGCCGGGATGATCGTCGATGCCACGCATATGGGCTATCGCAGCGCGGCCGAGGTGCTGGAGATTTCGGCCTCGCCCGTCATCTTCTCGCATTCCAACCCGCGCGCGGTCTGGGACCATGAACGCAACATCCCCGACGATCTGATCCGCGCCTGCGCCGATCAGGGCGGCGTGGTGGGGATCAACGGCATCGGCATCTTTCTGGGGCCGAATGTCGATGATGCCGAAAGCTTCGTGCGCCATATCACCCATGTCGCCGACCTTGTGGGGCCGGATCATGTGGCGCTGGGGTTCGACTGGGTGCCGCCCAGCCGCAACCTGCCTGACCTTTCGGAAATCGTCGCCCAGCGCCCCGATTTCTGGCCGCGCGGCAAGGGCTATGACGCGAAGCCCATCCGCATGGTGGCGCCCTCGGCCCTGCCGCAGATCGTCGGGCTTCTGATCGCGCGCGGCTGGGATGAACCGGCGCTGGCGGCCCTTCTGGGCGGCAACATGATGCGCGTCGCGCGGGCCAGCTGGGGCGGCTAGTCTGCCCTCCTGCACCGGCGATGTTCATTTCCGCGCCTTGCCGCAAGGCCCCCCGCCCCCCTAATTTGCCGGATG